>JAKLQB010000115.1 GCA_022013615.1 Desulfobacterales bacterium
CACGACGCCAAGGATCCCGGACAGCACTTGGGCCCTATGTTCCGCCAGGTGGTTTGGACCCTGTGCTACCTCATGGAGCGTTTTGAAATCCACTGGAAAGGAGTTCGGGGAAGCGAACCTGTAGAGACCTTCGGGCAGGAGGGATATGTGGAGCCGGAACCTGTAAACGTAGACATAGAAGGAATGATCGAGCATTTCAAAATCGGCTTCCAGCAGTTTTCTTCCCTCTGGAAGGATATCTTCTCTAAAGCATGCTTCGATGAAATAGAAAATACTGTGGAGATGGATTCAAACCAGTTCTACTTTCCTACAGATGCATGGGTTAAGATTCTTTACGAATTGGCAGCCACCTTTCATTCCTGGAGCGTCAATCGTTACAAGCTAATTGATTTGATGACCCCTCTCTATTACGCAAGGGTGGCCTCATTCGTACGACAAAGCTGGGACATGTCATCTCAGGAGGCCGAGGAACTCGTGGAAGATCAAGCGCTGAAATTTGAAGAGCATAAAGACTATCTTATTAAGGTTTGGGACCAGAAATCGGCCAAAGAGGTGAAGGCTTGACTGTATACAGTTCCCCCTTACATAAACCCCGATGAATCGAGCCAATTTCAAAACGTCCCCTTTTGCCCAATACCTGCGTCAGGCTCAAATTTTAATCCTCGAAATACTCAATGTATTCCTGTGGTTAAAATTTTCGCCTTCCTTGATCTTGAACAAAATTGAACATTTTGAAACTGCCTCAATCGAATAATGAAAATAGCTTTCCAGCGTCTAATATGGACCTTCCTGTTAATATTACCAGGGCTTTTTAGCTCCCCGGTTTCTTCCTGGGCCGCCACCTGCACAGTTAACGTTATCCAATCCCAGGATCAATACCCGGCCGGGGACTCGTACCCGATACTTTTCCGAATCCGTATCTCAAAACCGTGGTATATCCACGGCACGAAAGAGAGCGGGGATGGCCTCATTCCCACTGTGCTTTCCTTTTCCGAGACCCCGGGAGTTGAGCTAAGAGAATTCCAGTTTCCAGAACCGGAAAAGAAGCGTTTTGAGTACACAAACGAACAGGTAGAAGTTTTTTCAGGGGAATTCCTGGTCCAGGGCAAATTGATTGTCAACGAAAAGGCCACGACCGGAAAGCAGGTGATAACTGGCCGGCTGTCTTACCAGGCTTGTTCATCCCGGTCCTGTCTACCTCCGGAAAATATCCCGGCAGTGTTCTCCTTATCCATTGCCCCCCAGGGAGCGCCTTCAGAACCTCTGAACCAGGCGATGTTTGATAAAAAGGACAGTCCTTCTGTTTTACAGGAATCAGTCCCTGGCTGGAGACTGGGGGCAGGGCTCTGGTTAACTCTGCTGGGCATTTTCTTAGGAGGCCTGGCCCTTAATCTCACCCCATGCATTTACCCTCTTATCCCCATCACTGTATCGTATTTCGGGGGGAGGAGCGAAACGCTAAGAGGGCGAATTTTTATCCATGGGTTTTTGTATATCTCCGGGCTCGCCTTTACCAATTCCATATTGGGTCTCACAGCCAGTCTGTCCGGCGGCATGCTGGGCTCAGCCCTCCAGAATCCTGTTGTTCTCATTGTTGTGGCAGGAATTATGGTTTTTCTGGCCCTGAGCTTTTTTGGCCTTTGGGAACTGCAGATCCCTTCAGGCCTGACCAGACTTGCTTCAAAAAACTTTGGCGGCTACTTCGGGACCTTCTTTATGGGCTTAACCCTCGGGATTGTGGCAGCGCCATGTCTCGGGCCTTTTATCTTAGGGCTTTTGACATATGTGGGGCAGAAAGGGGATCCTCTGCTGGGGTTCCTTTATTTCTTTGTGCTGAGCCTTGGCATGGGACTTCCTCTTACGATCCTGGCCACTTTTTCAGGGGCTCTTGAAAAACTGCCTATGTCAGGGGAATGGATGTTATGGATCAGGAAGCTCTTAGGCTGGGTCCTTATTGGAATGGCAGGTTATGTATTGCAGCCTTTAATGCCGCAACCTTTCGGGAAAACGGTGTTTTTTGGCGCTATCCTGGTCGCAGCAGGGTTACACCTTGGGTGGCTCGACAAGAGCCGTGGTACCATGCGTGCATTTCCATTCGTCAAAAAGGGTGTCGGGGTTGTTCTGATCTGCGGAGCCGTCATTTCCTTTCTCGTGGCCTCTCCGGGCAGACCAGGTATTCAATGGGTGCCCTATGATCAGACTGTTCTCAGGCAGGCCATACAGGCAAAGAAGCCTGCAATCCTGGATTTTTATGCAGACTGGTGCGGGCCATGCGTGGCCATGGAGAAAAAGGTGTTCAGCGTTCCAGAGGTCGTAGAACTAAGCAAGCATTTCGTCACATTGCGCGTCGATTTAACAAAAAAGCACCCGCATCAGGCCGAGCTTCAAAAGCAATACAAGATTCGAGGCGTCCCCACTATTATCTTCGTGAATAGAGATGGTATTGAGGAAAAGGATCTGAGGATCGAGTCTTTCGTTGGCAGTAATGAAGTCTTAAAAAGAATGAAAATGGTGATTGAAAAACCGTGATACCCATGTAAAAAGGAGGTTGCCATGAAATATAGAAGGATGGGAAGAACAGGACTCAAAGTTTCTGAAATCTGCCTTGGCACTATGACTTACGGGGATCAGGTGGAGGAAGCGCGCTCTTTAAAAATAATAAGAAAGGCGCTGGATTCTGGTGTAAATTTTCTTGATACCGCAGATATGTATGTTGAAGGAAAATCTGAAGAAATAGTGGGCAAGGCGCTTAAAGGGCATAGGGATTCTGTCGTGCTGGCAACCAAGGTAGCAAACAGGACGGGACCGGGCCCCAATGATGTAGGACTATCGCGCAAGCATATCATGAAGGCAATAGAGGACAGCATGCGACGATTGAAAACAGACTACATTGACATATACTACGCTCACTTGCCAGATTATGAAACTCCCATAGAAGAGTCATTACACGCTTTGGATGACTTAGTTCATCAAGGTAAGGTACGTTACATAGCCTGCTCCAATTTTCGAGCGTGGCAGCTCTGTAAAGCCCTGTGGGTGAGTGACATTCAAAATCTGGCCAGATTTGACTGTATTCAGCCCCCGTACAACCTGATTACTCGAGATATTGAATATGAATTGCTTCCCCTCTGTGGTGGTGAAGGAGTAGGGGTATGCGTATACAATCCTCTGGCAGGGGGACTGCTCACGGGAAAACACGATCCAAAAAAATCGCCAGGAAAAGGCACGAGGTTCAGCCTCAAAAGCATTGGCAAAATGTACTATGAACGCTACTGGTTAGAGGCTAATTTTGAGGCTGTAAATCGCCTTAAGACTATTGCCAGGGAATTTGGTCAAAGCTTACCCCAGTTTGCGCTCGCCTGGATACTGAACAACGAGACGGTGACATCAGTGATTTGCGGCTGTAGCTCTCTTAAGCAATTAGAAAAAAACCTGGGGGCTGTCGAAGTAAAGTTGTCAGGAGAAGAGCTTGCGGCCTGCGATGAGGTATGGAAGCACCTTAGACCGCTTAGATTCTTTTATGGGAGGTAGGGGATCCCCTGAATCCTACGCCAAAAAATTTACCAAGTATTTTTTTGGGAAAATTTCTATTCGTCCCTCCAACTCGGGCTTCAGTATGGTTTCCATGCATTGCTAAATGCCTGACCTGTTGACGTGAACCCATTATAAGGGCATAAAGTTGGGACAATTAATTGCAATAAACATAACAATTTAGCACTTTGAAACCAGTGAAAAAAGGGCCGTGGATATCCCTTTCAGAAGGGCCGACCTTCGTTTTGAAGTTGGTACTTAGCGGCTTCGTATGATTCTTTTACCGAGGAGCTTACTATTGCCACCCAAAGCATAAAACAAAAAGGTTACAAGGAGAGCTGCCCCTGACATCTTAGGATTTCTTGCTTTAATGAGATAACCAATTACGAATACTACGATAAAGCCGAACATAACGACAAGATTTCGTGAAACGTGCCCTATTAGTAACAGTTTAGTCCCCTATAAGTCCGTCCCTATAACTGCCTAAAAATCCTATCCAGTGCACGGTCATGGTGATGGCGCCAAAGTTTTCTTCTACTTTTCCCTTAAGAATATAGGGTCGCGTAGCATTCAGCATGTGGCAATATCGATGATATATTTTTGGAAACAGCACGGTTTCATATATGCCTGTCTGGTCCTCAAAAGAGATAAATTTCATGGTCTGGCCGTCTTTGGTCCGAACTGTCTTGCCGGTGATCTGCCACCCGATGGTGGTGACCTGTTTCCCAACCCAGGTGTGAAGATCCCGCGCACAGATATAATCAAGGTCTTCCAGGATTTCCTTGTAACGATCAAGAGGATGAATCGAAAAAAGAAAGCCCAAGGTCTCCTCCTCATGTTTGAGCATAAGGGCTTTGGAGTAGGGAACTGATTTACGGTTCCTCCTATCCCCGACGGACAAAAGCGTTGAGTTAAGAGGAGGCTTAAAAAATCCCCCTGGATCCCCCTTTAACAAAGGGGGACTTTCAATGACTCCCCCCTTTTTTAAAGGGGGGTTGGGGGGGATTTTATGGGGCTCGGAAAACAGGGTGGGAGTTTTGTTTTCTTTTTTTTGATCGAAGAACCGAAGGGCGTGCCACATGAGGTCGGGCCTTGTGGTGCCTCGGACGATACTGTCAAAGCAGCCTGCTTTGATCAAGAGCCTCACATCCTGGAGATGGATATGCGATCCGGTTCGATCCAGGAAATCCTCAAGGGATATGAAGGGGCCATTCTTTGAGCGCTCATGAATGATGGTATCTTTGGAGTCCTGAGACAGGTCTTTCAACTGCATGAGGCCGACCCGGACCTCTCTGTCTTTCCCTGTATACTTGATTTCACTCCGGTTGATATCAGGGGGCAGGATCTTGAGGCCCATTCGTCTGGCCTCGGATAGATACCCGAAGGCGGAGTAGTAGCCCCCGCCATTGGAAATGACCGAGGCCATGAATTCCGCTGGATAGTGAGCCCTTAAAAAGGCGGATTTGTAGGCCACCATGGTGTAACTGGCTGAATGGGGCTTGCAGAAGCTATAACCGTCAAAGCCCATCATCATCTGCCAGACCTCTTCAATGGCTTTCCGGCCCACACCCTTCTCGCTTGCCCCCTTAACAAAGCGGGCATAGAAGTCTCGAAGCTTTTTTTCCTTGAGTTTTTTGGTGACCACTTTTCTGAGTGTCTCAGCCTCTCCGGCATCAAATCCTGCCAGATGAATAGCGGCCTGGCTCAACTGTTCTTGAAAGACCATGACCCCTAATGTTTCCTCAAGCATTGGTCTTAAAAAAGGGTGGGGTGGGTCCCATGGTTCACCCTTAAGCCTGGATAACCAGGTGTGTATGCTCCGGTTGGAGGCGGGTCTGATAATGGAAGTGACCACCACATTGAGATGAAAGTGGTCCATCTGTAGATACTCTTCAAAGGTGAACAGGGATTTTATTTTGGTCAGGACCTGTCTCGTGGCCGGGCTTTCAAAATAGAAGACGCCAAAGGTATCACCCTGATAGAATATTCTCACTGTCCTGGGGTCATTAATAGGATTAAGACTGGCATAATGGATCCGTCGGCCGTAGTTCTTTTCCACCAGATCCAGGGCATCCCGGATAACGGCCAGGCTCCGGTTTCCCAGGATATCGATTTTTACCAACCCTGCATTTTCCACCGAGTCCTTTTCCCACTGGAGCACCTGGACCCCGCTGGCGGAGATCTCCACCGGACAGTACCGGCGGATTTCATCGGGTACCACCACCAGGCCGCCGCAGTGGGTGGAAAGATGATTGAAATGGGCCTCAAGCCTGGCAGCGGCACTCAAGATCTCATTCCAGGGTTTTTCGAATTCGATTCCCCTCAGTTTGGGGTGACGGGATAGTTCCCTCCAGGTTTTCCTCAAGCGCCACTTAAAACCGATCTTGTCCGTCACCCGCCCGATCTCCCTGTCTGTCAACCCGAAGACCTTTGCCACTTCTCTGATAGCTGCCCTGGCGGCAAAGGTGTTGTGGTTGGCTACCATGGCCGCCCGGCGGTTGCCGTACCTGGCAAAGACATAATCGATTACCTGGTCCCGCTCGTCCCATGCAAAGTCCACATCAATGTCCGGCGGGTCCATTCGCCCGGGGTTTAAAAACCGCTCAAAGAAGAGGTTGTGCTTGATGGGGTCCACATGGGTAATCTCCAGGGCGTAGGCGACAATAGATGCGGCCGCACTTCCTCTGCCGCATGACCGGCGGGCCCTTTTAGTGATATCGGCCACCACCAGAAAATAGTGGGCAAAGTTCTTTTCCCGGATAATCCGCATCTCGTGTTCCACACGCTCTTTGACAGCCCGGGTTATCTTCCCATACCGCTGCCGACAGCCCTTGAGGGTCGCCTGGTAAAGGCGGTCAAATGCCTCCCTGTCATCCATATTCTCAAAGCAGGGGAATATGATCCTGTTAAGATCCCAATCCGAAAGGCAGGATTCAGCAATTTTCCGGGTATTGGAGATGGCGACTGGTGCATGGGGAAACTGGTCGGTCATGTCCCGGGATGAGTTCAGAAAGTTGTGTTCCAGGCAGGCATCATCACGGGTCAAGCGGGATATTTTGCTGTTCAGGGATACGGCCCTGAGGATTAAGTGGAGCCGGAACTGGTCTTTCCTGATAAGGTATACCCGATTGGTGGCAACGGGGGGAATGTTGCTTTTGCGGGAAAAGGCATAACAGTTGGCCATCTGAAAGCCGGGAGACATCTCTACAAAAAGGTCCTCTATGCTATCCTGTTTGAGGGCCTTTAGGAGTTTAAAATCATCGGAAAAAACAATAAGCCCTTCGCGATTTTCTCTGAGTGTTCGAATCAGGTCAAAGCCCTGGTGGCAGTGGCGGGCAGAGATGATCCGGGAGAGGTTGGCATATCCCCGCCGGTTTTTAACCAGCAGGAGCCCGCGATGCCCATTGGCTAAGATTTCGCTTCCCACAATGGGTGTAATACCCATTTCCCTGGCCGTCTGGACAAAAAATACCAGACCGTAGAGGCCATTGGTATCGGTCAAGGCCAGTTTGTTTATGCCCCGGTCCCTGGCGGCCTGGCAGAGCTCTTCAATGGTGCCGACCCCCCAGCCCTTGGAATAATGGGAATGGACGTTTAGATGGACAAAGTTCATGATGCTGTTTTTCACCGCAGAGGGGACGCAGCCCTGCCATACTTGATCGCTTCTTCTCCGTAGCGTTCCCTGATGCGATCCAGGGCGTGGACCACATGGGGTTTTTTCTCCGCATCAGGGGGTGGGTCATGAAAAAGCGATAGCTGGCCATTTGGGTAAGAAAAATCCCGGAACCAGACCTTGATGGACCGCACTCGCACGCGACGTTCGCAGGCCTTGAAAAACAGCTCTTCCAGGGGGCCGTAGAGATCAAAATCCCAGAAGCTGAGGCGGGGCAGCTTGAGCTGGCGCCTGGTCTCCTTCTGGTCGGAATACCTGATCAGAATGCCTGCCTTTCGGGGAAAAAGTACCCTGCTCCGCAGCCGGTGAGAACATCTCTCCACCATTCTATAAAGGGCTCCCAGCAGCTTCTCATCGTCATTTTCATCCTGTGAAAGTGTGATCTCCTCGCTCACCATGGGCTTCTGAGGGATAGGGTAAACCGGGGTGGGGTCAATGCCAAGGGCCCTTTGATGGATCAGGCAGGCCTGACGGCCGAAGATAAGTTTTAGCCGGCCCATGTCCAGAAGGACCAACTCCCGTACCCGGATAATGTTCAGCTCCTCCAGAAGGATTTTTTTGCGAAAACGCCCTATGCCGGGCACCATATTAACTTTTAAGGGGGCCATGAAGGGGGCCTCCCTCCCATGATCCACATCTAACACCCCTTGGGACGGCATAATTCGGGAAGCAATGCTGGAGACCATTTTGTTGCCTGCCACACCCACTGTTCCAGGCAGATGCAGGTGACCCTTGATCTCCCGCCTGAGATGAAACCCCGTATCTTTAGCCCTCCCCCAAAGGCGTTCTGTCCCTGTGAGATCCAGATAGATATGCCCTGGCCGGGAAGGCTCCCAGACAGGCGTGTATCTTGCCACCATGCTGCTCAGGGCCTTACATGCCTTTTCTGTCTGCTCTGGATTGGGGGGCAGTACAGTTAGATCCGGGCACAATTTTATGGCCTTCCCGATCGGCATGCCTTTGAAGACCCCTTCTTTTCGGGCCTCAGAGGAGGCGGACATGACAAGGGCCCTTTCTGACTGAGGCGGTGCCACAGCTACAGGCCGGTCCCTGAGCTTTGGCTCGCACACCCGCGCCACAGCAATGGAAAAAGCAGATATGTGAAGATGAATGATATGGCGATGCAAGACTTGCCCCCGCTTTCCATGTTTAACTTTAGCTCACTTATAGAATCTCATAACCCCCACGACCTTTCCTTCAATCCGGAGGTCCCCTTCCTTGACCCGGATGGACTCCATTCCTGTGTGGGCAGGCCGGAGTTCTACGCGATCCTTTTTTTTGTAATATTTTTTGATGGTTGCTTCGTTGTTGATCAGGGCCACCACCGTCTCCCCGCTCTCTGCCGTGGGCTGCTTTCTTACCACCACAAAATCCCCTTCCACGATGCCATCTTCCTTCATGGAATCTCCATTTACCTGGAGCACGAAGTGATCTCCGGTCCCTACCATGGATGGCGGGACCTCGATGGCGTTTATATCTTCCACCGCCTCAATGGGTTTTCCGGCCGCCACCTTCCCCAGAAGAGGAAACTCGAATCGCCTGGTTTCCACTGGGCTGATCACCTCAATGGCTCGCTTACGGTTTTTTTCCTTAGGAAGGCGAATATAACCTTTCCGTTCCAGGACCTTGAGATAGGTGGTAACCGTGTTATAAGAGCCAAATTTGAACTCGGCGCAGATCTCGTCAAAACTGGGAGACCTTCCCCATTCCTCGATGTAATGATAAATATACGCCAGAAAAGCCTTTTGTTTGTCTGTTAATTTCATGTGCTTACCTCCTGGTTAGGCAACTTCTCATTAAATTAATGACATTGAGTCTTATCCTGCAGAATGGTGACAGAGTTTCCTTATAACTAAAACTTACACTTTAACTTATACTGTAAATTTAATTATAAGTCAACAGGGAAATAACAAAAATTTGCAAAATTTATTTGGCAGGGCCCAGACAAGGAAAGAAAGTTACCGCTTAACATATTTTGCAAGTCTGCAAAATCGAGCATACGGTTCATTTTGACCTGCTTAATGTGATCCTCTACGCCTGTTTATCCTTATGCCCCACAATTAGATCTTCTAAAAAAATCAAACAGTTAAGCCCTAAAATGCCTGGCCCGTAAGGTGGCACAAGTTTTGCGAATAACCTCCATAAGGAAAGTCTGGACCAAGATCAAGAATCCTAACAGGGCAGACGGTAGTGAAGCTAGGAGGCTGTCTGAGAATGAGATATTTTTTTCAAGATCAAGGAAGACGAAAATTATAACCACAGGAATACATTGAAGTATTTCGAGGATTGTAATTTGAGTCTGACGCAGAGATTGGGAAAAATAGCCATTCTCGGACGGCCTCCTGGGTGGAGACGCCACAGGAAGGCAGGGTCTATCTGCCCAAGCCAATGAATATGATCAAACAAAGAAATACAATAATAACCATAGTCAATAATGAAGACCTGAGCTTTGTTATACCTGATCCGTCGGGTGAAGTGAGAATCCTGGACAGCCTTCCCCTTGATCAATTCTTAAATGATGATATGGAATCAGATCCTGTTCCGGAGGAGTTAAGCAATCGAGTCAACAGCCTATTGATCGTGCCGGATTACTGGTTTGGAAATGTCATATACAAATTTCAATCAAGGAAAAAATCAATAATCGAGGTCTTTATTGAAAGAAAATTATTGGCTGAGCACCCTGACCTTCCTGATATCAAGTATTTTTTTGGATATATTCCCCACCAAATAGACCAGGGAGAGAAGGGACTCTATGTTTATTTCTTGCAGGAGCCGAGATTTTTTCAGTTATATGATCAATTTGTCAAATTTGACCTAAACCCGCACTGCATAACCACCCCTGCCTTCGTCTGGGGCCAAAAGCTCAGAGAAATAATACCTGATTTCCATAATGGTGGAAAATGTCTCGTCCACATGCTTTCAAAGGAATGCCTCTTATACTTCTTTTTTCGAGGGTTCTTTCTTTTTTCGAGAAGCATCACTTTTCCAG
>JAKLQB010000116.1 GCA_022013615.1 Desulfobacterales bacterium
ATGCGGGCGCCAACCATGACATGTGCAAGCGCACGCCGGTGCACGATTCTCAGAAAAAGGCCGGTGGTATCATGCGACGCATCGGGGTATGGAGGAGGGCACGCTATTTTTCTGAGGATTTCAGTTGTCGGGATGAGATATTAAATGTGCGCAAAAATGTGGGTATGTTTGACGCTTCTACCCTGGGAAAATTCCGTATATGGGGTCCGGATGCATTAAAGGCCCTTCAGAGGGTTTACGTCGGAGACATGTCCAGTATCCCCCAAGGCAAGGTGAAATATTCGGCCATGTGCAATGATGATGGGTGCATTGCGGATGACGGCGTAGTGGTTAAGCGTGGCGAAGATGACTATTACTTTACAACTTCCACTTCCCGTGCCGGTAATACAGTAGAGTGGTTCAGATACCAAACGCGGTATGACGGTTGGGACTTTCATATGGTCAACCTCACCGATGCTTTCGGGGTCATCAACCTTGCTGGACCAAATGCACGGAAGGTACTTGAAAAAGTCGCTGACACGGATCTTTCCAATGAGACCTTCCCATTTGTGGGATATCGGGAATTTATCTTAAGTGAAACCATTCCCGTGCGCGCTATGAGGCTCGGATTTGTGGGTGAGCTATCCTACGAATTGCATGTCCCCTCATCATATATGCAGGTTTTATGGGATTTGCTCAATAAATCCGGTGAAGAATGGGGTATCCGCAACTTCGGCATGGAAGCCCAAAACGTTCTCCGTATGGAAAAGGGGCACATCATTATCGGCTCTGAATCTGAACAGCGCACGACTTTACACGATGTAGGACTCGGATTCCTGTGGTGTCGAAAAAAACCTGAAGCAAAAACAGTGGGCTCTTTTGCCCTCAAGGATACTGAACACCAGGAAGGACGCTTAAAGCTTGTAGGGTTCAAGATGGATGATTCTTCCAGAACCCCCGAGGATGGTTCTATTATTGTAGATTCTGAGATCCGGGGGTTTGTTTGTACGGCACGTCACAGTTTCACTTTGGGAGAATCCATTGGGTTGGCCTTAGTGGAATCACATCTCGCTAAAGAGGGAACTCATTTAGAAATCTTTGAGGCCGGTGCCGGTATTAAGCGCCTGTATGGGACAGTGGTGCCAACACCTTTTTATGACCCTGAAGGGAAAAGGTTACGGATGTGAGGAAGTGATGAAAACCAATCAAAGATATTCCCCTGTGTCATTCTTGAGTGAGCCAGACCAAACAGAAATGCGTAATGGATGGAAGGTGGTCCTCAAATACAAGGATGAAGCGACAGGGCCTTTTCTTATAGACTTGAGCCACCGAAAAAGGTTGGATGTGCAGGATTCAAATCTTTCAAAATTCCAGCCAGGGGGAGTGACTATACCGGGAACTCCCGGCTTGTGCGCCTTTCAAAACGGGATTCTCATAAACCGCATGAACCGTACCCAGGCAGCAGTGTGGCATCTACTGGGAGATAGCCCGGATATGACCCAGGAGACCGCATATACGGAGGTAACCGAAGGGTCTATATTTCTTGCACTTTTGGGATCAGCGTCAGAAGTGTTTTCCATCATGGAAAAGGTTACTTCTCTGGATCTCCGACAAACAGCAAATGAACCACCTTTTTTGATTCAAGGTCCGATTTTCCATGTACCGTGTCAAATTGTAGTTTTTGATGAAAAAAAGAATGGATCTGCTATTCTTTTTACATGCTCAAGGGGGTATGGAACATTCATGACACAGGAACTTCTTGAAGTAGGGGCTGAATATGGTCTCCGCCCCGCCGGAGAAAACGCCTTTAGCGCTTGGATTAAGAGTCTCATAGATTACTCACCGCAGAGACGCGGAGATCGCTGAGTTTTTAGTTATTCATCTCTGCGTCCTTAGCGTCTCTGCGGTAAACTAATAAAGAATAAAGGAATACCATATGGATTTAAAAGGTCTTACGGGCGGCCAATACCGGCCCATCTCAGAAGAACAGGTTAAAACCATTCACGAAGCATCACTCAGCATCCTGGAAAAAACAGGGTTCACCTATGAATCCGGGCTGGACGATATCCTTGCAATGCTTGAAAAGGCAGGCGTGACAGTAGACGGGGATCGATCTCGTATTACTTTTCCCAGGGATCTGGTCATAGAGCAGGCGGCTATAGCCCCTGGGCAGGTCATAATGTACAGCCGGGATGGTAAAAATGATCTGGATCTTACAAAGCATCGCGTTCATCTGGGCACAGGAGGGGCAGCCATAAAGGTACTCGATCTCGAGACCGGTGAGGCCAGATCCACCACCCTTAAAGACCTGTATCAACTGACACGGCTGGTGGATCAACTGGATAATATCCACTTTCTGGTCAGGCCGTGTATCCCGACAGATATTCCAAAAGAGGCCTATGACGTGAATGTATTTTACACGTGCTTAAAGGCTACAGCAAAACACGTCATGG
>JAKLQB010000117.1 GCA_022013615.1 Desulfobacterales bacterium
AGACTCGCTTCCGGTCGGGTGACAGCCCTTACCGGATGGGTTTTGAACCCATTAGACTCCTTCAGCGAATTTCAAGTGTGGCTCTTTCGCCACCTATCCCAACGCTCCAGGCTTAGCCTGGCGCCACGATGTTCATTTTTTCAGTCCGTCCTGGGCAAAAACAGCTTAGCGCTTATGCCCTCCGAGCACCTGGGTTTCTATTTTGAATTCAAACTTTAGGCATTTTAGGCACTTTAGTTCACTTTACTCCCGTATGTCCAAAACCCCCATGCCCTCTGGAGGTTGCATCAAGGTCATTCACCTCCACAAGGTCGGCCCGATACACCCTGGAAAAGACCATTTGGGCGATCCGGTCTCCGCTTTTTATTGCAAACGGTTCAGTTCCCCAGTTGATCATAATAATGCCTATTTCTCCCCTGTAATCAGAATCAATGGTCCCCGGCGAATTCACCATCCCAATGCCATGATGAAGCGCAAGGCCACTTCGCGGCCTGATCTGGGCCTCATATCCAGGTGGTACGGATACCGCCAGTCCTGTGGGAATACGTTTTATTTCACCTGGTTTGAGTAAAACATGTTCCTTGACAACGGCCCTGATATCCATGCCGGAGGAACCTTGTGACTCATAGACAGGAAGGGGAATATCTTCAATGTCATGGAGACGCTTGACCTTGACGGTTATTCTTTCCAACCGGAGGCTCCCTGTGTAAAGAAGTGACTAAAGTGTCTAAAGTGAACTAAAAATGAAGATTGCTCGTATCGAGATCATCTTCCTTGATCGGGCCAAGTGTAGAAAGTGAGACTGTGCCGTCCTGAAATATGTTGCTTGCAACCTCAACTACTTCGTCCACTGTGACCTGCTGCAATTTGGACACCAGTTCCTCATAGCTCACGTATTTCTGGAACACGAATTCATTCTTCGCAATACGCATCATCCGGTTGTCAGCGCTTTCAGATGATAAATAGATGCCACCAATCAAATGGTCCACGGCCGCGGTCAGGTCGGATTTGGAAATTTCTCCTTTGCAGATCTTTTTTATCTCGTTTTTAATTGCCTCGAGTACGGGGTTCACATTTTGGGAATCTGTCGCCACGTAAACGCCCAAAAGACCTGAATCAATGTAGGAAGAAAGAAAGGAATATACAGAATAGGCAAGCCCCCGGTTTTCCCGGATCTCCTGAAACAGGCGGGAACTCATATTTCCCCCAAGGATTGTATTTAATACTACGCAGGCAAATCTCTTGTCACTTGTCTGAGAAGGCGCCTCACCGCCGAGGCAGATATGAACCTGTTCCAGGTCTTTGTATTGGACACAAACACTCGCGTTGGACCGGGGAATATCGTTTTTGGGATTCGAGTTTCCTGCCTCCAACTGCGAAAAAAGCGGTTCAAAATAGGAAACCATTGATTGGTGATCCACATTCCCTGCCCCCGCAACCAGGATTCTCTCAGGAACATAGAATTTATTGATATATTTGAGGATGGTTTTTCTTTCAATGGCAGATACTGTTTTTTCATTACCTAAAATGGGCATGCCTATAGGGTGGTCAGCCCAAAAAAGGCGGTTGAACAGCACATGGATATGATCGTCCGGTGTATCTTCCACCATGCTGATTTCCTGGAGTATCACCTGCCTTTCGCGCTCCAGGTCATCAACATCAAAGGTTGAGTGCAAAAAAATATCAGACAAAATATCTGCTAAATGCGCAAAGTGTTCTCCAAGAACCCTGGCGTGGAAGCAGGTATTTTCCTTGCCTGTAAAGGCGTTGGACAGGCCTCCGATGGCATCCAGTTCCTTGGCAATTTGAAGACTGCTGCGATTCTCGGTTCCCTTGAAAATCATGTGTTCGGTAAAATGAAAAATACCATTTTCTGACTTCACTTCATGACGGGATCCTGCATCTACCCAGATAGCAAGGGAAACAGATCGCAGATGCTCTAATTGCTCGGAGATGATTCTTACACCGTTTTTTAATATTGTCTTATGATACATTGTCCAGGCTCTCACCTAAAGCGGCCTTACGTGAAAGACGTATCTTCCCATTATTATCAACCTCGAGAACCTTTACAAGGACTTCATCTCCTTCGTTAAGCACGTCAGTAACCTTCTCAACTCTTTCCCGCGCCAGTTGTGATATATGGACCAGGCCATCTGTGCCGGGAAAAATCTCCACAAAAGCGCCAAAGTCCATAATTTTTACTACTTTTCCCATGTAAAGCTTGTCGACCTCGGCCTCCTGAATGATTTCATTGATCATTCTAATGGCAGCATCGGAGATTTCTCTGTCAGCAGAGGCAACAGTAACCGTTCCTTCATCATCCACATCGATTCTTGCACCGGAGGTATTGGTAATTTCCCTGATCGTCTTGCCTCCGGGACCGATAAGGACCCTGACCTTTTCCGGTTTGATCTTGAGGGTGCTGATAATCGGTGCATATTCAGAAATCTGGTCCCTTGATTTCGATATTGCCTTGTTCATCTCATCCAGGATGAAGATCCTGCCCTCTTTTGCCTGATCAAGGGCCTGCTCCAACACTTTCCTTGTAATTCCCTGGATTTTTATGTCCATCTGCAGGGCCGTAATCCCGCCGCGTGTGCCAGTTACCTTGAAATCCATATCTCCGTAGTGGTCTTCATCTCCGATAATATCCGTCAGCACTGCAACCTTATTGCCGTCTGACACCAGACCCATGGCCACACCGGCAACTGCTTCTTTTACGGGCACGCCGGCATCCATAAGAGAAAGACAGCCGCCACAAACACTGGCCATAGAAGAAGAGCCATTGGATTCAAGTATTTCAGATACAACCCGAATGGAGTATTTAAAATCTTCATTTTTAGGCAGCACTGGTATAAGGGCTCTTCGCGCAAGTGCGCCATGCCCTATTTCCCTTCGTCCTGGACCGCCTAATCTCTTGGCCTCACCAACGCTATAGGGTGGAAAATTATAATGAAGTATGAATGATCTGAAATGATCTCCGTAAATAGATTCCATCCGTTGCTCATCCTTTTCGGTCCCCAGGGTGGTCAAAACCATGGCCTGTGTCTCTCCACGGGTAAAGAGGGCGGAGCCATGTACGCGAGGCAAAAGACCAACCACGCATTCTATTGGTCTGACCTCAGTGAAAGACCGGCCATCAATTCTTTTTCCCTCCTCAAGAATCATTTGTCGTACCATCTGTTTTTCCAGCGCATGGACCGCTTCACGAATCTCTGACTCCATGCCCTGGTAAGTTTCGTTCAAAGCATCCTGAATCTTATTGAGTACCTGTCTTCCTTTCTCCTGCCTCAGCATTTTGTCGGCCGTCGTGATGACATCCTGGAGCAGGGGGGGCCCCATCTCACTGACCTTTTTCCGGAGTTCCTCATTGATAGTTTTTGTTTGAATGACTCTTTTCGGTTTGCCGATCTCATTCTTAAGCTGTTCCTGCATATCAAGCATGGGCTGCATAGCTTCGTGTCCGAAAAAAATTGCTTCGATCATATCAGACTCTGAAACAAAAAGGCTTCCGCTCTCCACCATTATAATACCAGAGCGGTTGCATGCTACAATCAGGTTGATATCACTTTCCACCTGCTGACTGAGTGTGGGGTTGGCAATAAACCTGCCGTCCACTCTTCCCACGCGAACTCCAGCGATAGGTCCAGCAAATGGGATATCCGATATTTCAAGCGCTGTTGAGGCGCCCAGCATTGCTAACACATCGGCCTCATTTTCCTTATCTGTTGAGAGCACCGTGGCAATCACCTGTGTTTCATAGTAGTAATTGTCCGGGAAAAGCGGCCTCAGGGGCCTGTCTATCAAGCGGGAAGTCAGGGTCTCCGTTTCACCTGGTCTCCCCATGTCCCTGCGAAAAAAATTTCCGGGAATTCGCCCACCGGCATAAGACATCTCCTGATATTCAACGGTCAGAGGGAGAAAGTCTATCCCCTCTCGAATTTCATCGGTGGACACGGCTGTCACCAATACGACTGTTTCTCCAAGCGTTACAACGGCAGAGCCATTTGCCTGCTTGGCAATACGACCTGTCTCCACAGACAGGCTCTTACCATTAATCTCTATTGAACTGTTTTTTATCATTATCTAATATATCCTTTCATTGATTAGAATTTAGGTGTTCAGGAATCTCCCGATTCCCCTTTCTACTTTCGAATTCCGAGCTCTTTAATTGTGGTGCGATATCTTTCCACATCCTTTCTCTTCAGGTAATTTAGTAGTCTCCGTCTCTGACCCACTAATTTTAACAACCCCCTGCGAGAATGGTGATCCTTCTTATGCACCTTAAAATGATCAGTAAGATACCTGATTCTACTGCTGAGCAAGGCAATCTGCACCTCAGGTGAACCCGTATCTTTTTCATTAGCCTGAAACCGATCAATAATTTCTCTTTTAACTTCTGGTGTCAAAACCACTTTTCTTTCCTCCTGTAATTTTGTTTACGTAAATGGCATTTTAGCCTCTTACTATACTGTTTAAGAAAATTATTTTGGGGTCGTCATTTTTCACCCGTACTTCCCGTGAGTCGCTATACATCAAGTGATGCTGGATGCTCGATATCCCGCCTCAGCGGGACTGGCTAAAAAAGGCGTGATTCCCTATAGATATCCAGTATCCAGAAACCAGTATCCAGTATCTAGGCCCAATGAGGCTCAGACTTCTCTTTATGGCGATGAAACGGTAAACTCCAAAAACATTATCTTAAGAGCTATATGTACAACAAAAGGTATCATGAAAATACCCTCTCTATTTTTAACCTTTCATAACCAAGTCCTCCGTTCTCTTTGAGTTTCATGATAGCCACGAGGTCATCAGCGCTCATTAGTTTGACATAACCGTCTTTGCAGTCAGACGTACTTAAGCCCTTGTTCAGCTCTTTAAACGTTGGTTGGTAGCCGTTTCTGACCTTTTTCGCAAGCGGTTCACCTACCTGTATCTCGTACATGCCGGGGAGGGCCGCCCTCAGAGGGATTATTTTGTCTCTTAACAAAGAGCCAACCCCTGTTTGTAAGAGCACACCGGAACCAAGGGCATTGCTTACTTCAAAAGACCCGATGGCAATTCTTCTCAAGGAAACAAGATGTCCACCAGGTCCCAACTCCCTCGCCATATCGGCCGCAAGACTCCTGATATAGGTCCCCCTGGAACAGGTCACCCTCATTGTGACATCCGGCAGTTGCACAGACAGGATTTGAAGAGAGTATACCGAGACGATTCTCTTCTTGAGATCTACATCCAGTCCCTTGCGAGCCAGCTTGTAGGCCCGGGTTCCCTTATATTTGACAGCAGAAAACCTGGGGGGCGTCTGCTCGATATTTCCAACAAAGGCCTTAGCCTTACTCCGGATTTCTGCGGGTGTCAGTTGAGGTACTACGCTTGTTCTAACCACCCGGCCTGTGGGATCCAGTGTATCTGTTTCAGCCCCCAGCCTCATTGTGGCCAGGTATTTTTTTTCCCCGGCCATTAAAAAATGTGAGAGCTTGGTTCCCTGACCCAGGAGAATAATCAGTAATCCGGTGGCAAACGGATCCAATGTCCCGGCATGGCCCACTTTTAGGGCCTCGCGTGCATTGAAGGCGTGCTTAGCCTTTTTCACCACATCATAGGAGGTTTCGCCTTCATGTTTATCAATTAAGAGTATCCCATCAATTGGGTATTCCATCTAAAAGCTGAACAGCCTCTCTCAAAATATCCTCCTTTAAGGGCCCGATGGATCCATGACAATCGATTCCTGCTGCCTTTGCATGTCCCCCACCTCCGAATCGGCTGGCCAATTGCGCCACATTTATCCGGCTATTGGAGCGCAGGCTGAACTTGTAATCATTTTCACCTGTCTGGCGAATCAAAACAGCTATTTCAACTCCTGATACGAATCTTGGATAGTCCACAAACCTTTCACTATCCTCCGGGCCTGCCCCGGCCTTTGAAAACATCCCGAGAAAAATCGTCATCACCCCTATCTTGCCTGCATGGTAAAATTCGAGGGTGCCGAGGGCCATTTCCAGCAGCCTCAACCGGGAAAGGCTGTATCCATCCATCACTTCCCGGGATATTTTCCAGGGATTGGCGCCATAGTCCATCATCTCTGCTGCTATTCTCAAGCATGTGGGAGATGTGTTATCATACCTGAAAGAACCCGTATCGGCCTGAATGGCAGCAAAGACATTACCCGCTACATCACGATCGATCGGCAAACCTCCCAGTTTTATAACTTTGAAGACCAGCTCACCGGTTGATGAGCTATTAACATCGACTAAGTTCAAATCACCAAAGAAGCTATTTGTTTCGTGATGATCAATATTAATTAACGGCTTGAGTTTTCCAGGATTGCCCTGCAACCGTCCCGCCCTTTCTATTTCAGCGCAATCCAGGACCACTACAACATCAAAATCTCTTTCAGGATCAATATACTGAACAATACTGTCAGCGCCTTTTAACCGGTTATTAGGATGAGGTACCGGTGCCTCGGTCCAGAGAACAACATCCTTGTCAGCGTTAAGCAGTGCCTTGCCAAGGGCGAGCATTGAACCAATGCCGTCAGCATCAGGATCCCTATGAGTCGTAATGAGAAAAGAACCCCCATCATTAAGCGTCGAAACAATCCTTTTAAGCGATGTCTCGAAATTCGGAAATGATGAATCTGAATCAGGCACTTTTGCCCTCTTTATTCAGCCTTCTGTATCAGTAATTCTCGTTAAGGCTTCCACCTGGTCCTCCATTCGCAAGGTCTAAAGGTTATTATTAGTTTTGCTGCTTCTCTATTTCAACAAAGAGCTTGTCCATGTAGCTGCCCTTCTCGAGAGATGAGTCATGCACGAATGTGATTTCGGGAACATACCTCAACCCCATTCGTAGACCGATCTGCCTCTTGATAAAACCCCTGGCACTGTCTAAGCCTGCTTGAGCCCTTTCGACCTGGTCCCTCGAACCCATCACACTGTAATAGATCCTGGCCAGTTTAAGATCATCACTAAGGCGGATTCCGGTCACTGTGACGCTTTTTACCCTGGGATCTTTGACCCTTTCAAGGAGAATAATTGAAACCTCCTTTTGGATCTGATCGCCGACTCTCACTGAGCGCTTACCAGCTAACATACGAAACTCC
>JAKLQB010000118.1 GCA_022013615.1 Desulfobacterales bacterium
CCTAAATTCCTGAATTCCTGAATTCTACGAGTGTCCAATTTTCATGCAAACTATACAAAAACAAACGAGAACAACTACTTAACCACTCAACTTCTTAACCACTTAACGAGGTCTGTAATAAGATGAATAATTTATGTTTACCAGATCAAGTCTTATATGAAACCCTATTCGTTTAGAGTTACTTTTGTGGCAAGAACCTTTTAAGGAGAGGGCGCTGCCATATCCCCTAATGTTGTGATAGTGGATGCAATCTTATAGATTATAGGGATCTGTTCCCCGGAGGGGCAAACACCGAGTTCGACCGGTACATTTCCACGCCACGCGAAGGGCCCTTGGCGAACACGACCTTCAGGTCACTCTTTTAGCTTTAAAACATTGAAAGCGGCCGTGGGTCGGCCAAAGCCTTTCAGTTGCAGCTCTCCCACAGACTCGGCCTCGACTAAATCCTCGATCTTGCTGAGCGTCTTCTGGTCTGTCAGGATCTGTCCCCCCACGGCCTCCGAGGAAAGGCGGGAGGCGAGGATGGTCACATTACCCACTGCTCCATAGTCCATCCGCCCCTCAAAACCGATGGTACCCAGGGTTGCGTACCCAGAAGCCATACCCACTCCCAAATCCAAGTCGTAGCCTTTTTTGAGCCATCCCTGGCGGAGGTCTCCCACTCTGGCTTGCATTTCCATGGCCATGCGCACCGCCTTTTCTGTATGGTCCTCCTGAGGAATCGGATCATTGAAGAAGACCATGATTCCGTCTCCGGCAAAGTGCTCTAACGTTCCATCAAAGTGAAAGATCAGTTTTCCCATTTCGGTGTGATAATTCCTTAACAACCCAACGACCTCTTCGGGCTCGGCGTAATCGGAGAAGGCGGTAAAGCCGCGCAAATCTATAAATACGACAGTTACCTCACGTCGGTGACTCTCAAGCAGCCCTTCCTCTCCTGAGGAGGTGATAAGGTCTACGAGCTGGGGAGAGAGAAAGCGCTTTAACTGCTCGACTCGCTGCAATTTGGCGAGTTGCTCCGCAACTTGTTGCTCGAGCGTCCGGTTCCATTCTGCAAGCTGAGCCGACTGCGCTTCCAGCTTGGCCGATTGCTCAAGGACCGTGTCATGAAGGGCCTTGATCCGTAACATCGACTTGACCCTGGCGACCAGCGCGGCGTGGTCTACGGGCTTTGTCAGGTATTCGTCCCCACCTGCTTCGAGACCGGCGACAACGTCTTTAGGATCCGCTTTTGCAGTGACCATGATGATCGGCATGAATGGCAAAGAGGAGTCCGCTCTTAGGTGTTGGCAGACCTCAATACCATCCATCTTGGGCATCATGATATCAAGCAGGATCAGGTCCGGCTTCTTCTCTTTGGCCATGCCCAGCCCCGCTTCGCCGTCTGTCGCCGTGAGGATCTTGTAGTCGTGGGCCTCAAGGCGAGTCTGGAGAATATCCAGGTTTGTGAGGTTATCATCCACGATCAGGATCAATGGTGGCGTTTTCACAATGCAATCCTCCTCAATCGCCTATGGCACATACTCGCGGATTTTTGCCAGGAGATCACGTGGACTGAACGGCTTCGCGACATAATCATCGCAGCCAGCCTCAAATGCCTTCTCATCGTCGCCGCTCAGCGCATAGGAGGTGACCACGATGATTGGGACCTTTTGGAGATTGGGGTTCGCCTTGATCCGTCGCGTGGCTTCGTATCCGTCGATACCAGGGAGTTGGATGTCCATCAGAATCAGGTGGGGGAGATGGGTCTCGGCCGCGGTCACCCCCTCTACCCCGGTGACCGCCTCGATCACCTCATAACCGCTGCTCGTGAGGAGGTCACGCATGATACGCCGGTTGTCCTCGTGGTCTTCGACCACTAAAATTCTCTTGCTCATCTCTGCTCCATTTGTCTCTCTACTCGAACCGGAAGTGTAAACCGGAAAGTCGAGCCTTTCCCCAGGCTGGAATCCACCCAGATGCGCCCCCCGTGCATTTCGATGATTCTCTTGGCAATGGAGAGCCCAAGGCCAGTTCCGTCCTTCTCTCGGGTGCTGGAACTATCAGCCTGGTGGAACTCCTTGAAGATCCTTTTGTGATCGGCTTCCGAAAGCCCGGGACCTGTATCAGAAACGGAGACCAAAAACGCTTCGTTGGAAGCGGTCGCCTCCACCCTAACTTCCCCCTCCTCGGTGAATTTAATCGCGTTCCCGACGAGATTCAACAGCACCTGGGAGATGCGTTGTTCATCGCCCTTGCCTGAGGTTAAATCTGGAGCGACCACAACCTTCAACGCGAGGTTCTTCTCTGCAGCTAAGGACTCAACCGAAGTGAAGACCGTCTGAACCACCTCCTTCATTGAATACTCGCTGAGCGAAAGAGAAAGCTGTCCCGCTTCAATCTTGGAAAGGTCGAGAACGTCATTGATCAGGCTGAGTAGATGGCGTCCATTCTTCTCCAAGCGCTCCAGAACATCCTGAATCTTCTCGGGCACATCGCCATAGATTTTGTCCAGAATTAGCTGTGTATAACCCAGGATAGCGTTCAGTGGGGTTCTAAGTTCGTGACTCATATTGGCAAGGAACTCGGACTTGTGTTTGCTGGCGATCTCGAGCTGGCGCCCCTTTTCCTCGATCTCGCGGAAAAGCCGAGCATTCTGGATTGCCAGCGCCGACTGGGTGGCGAAATCCTGAAGGAAGTCCACTGTTTCCTGTTCGAACCGGCCAGGCTCCCTGCGCCGAACCACCAGGCTACCTATAATCTTCTCCTCCCGAAGCAGTGGCACTGCGAGCAATGCTCGGAATCCAGCCTTAAGCACTGACTCGCGCAAGGGATAGTCTGGTCCGTCCAGTATGTCCGGCACCTGCTCCGCCTCACGTCTTAGTCCAGCCCGACCCACCACAGTCTCGCCCAGTTTGATTGGAAATTCCCGGATCGCCTGCAACAGTTCCTCACTCATCCGATGCGTTGCGCGTAGCTGGAACTCTTCGGTTATTTCATCGAACTCATAGATCGCTCCTGCCTCTGTCCCTGAAAGTTGGACAGCGTAAGCAACGATCTTGCTAAGCACCATATGGAGATCCAGGGTCGAGCTGATTGTCTGGCTCACGTCCCTCAGGGCTTTCAGTTCTTCCACCGATCGAGCTAACTCCCGGGTGCGCACTTCGACCTTCTGTTCCAGGGTTCTGCTGTACTGCTCCAGTTTTTCTTTGCTCTCGCTAAGCTCTCCAAATAACTGCTTGATCGATCCCCGCATGCCATCTAAATGCTGAGCGAGTATTCCAACCTCGTCACTACTGCTTTTGTCAACGAATGTGTCTAAATCACCATGAGCAATCAATGAAGCCGACTCTTGTAATTTCAATAGAGGGCGAGAAATATACCTTTTTGTTATGACTATGGATGTGAGCCAAATTGCCGAAATGATGAGGACTGTCAAGGCAATAATGCCGTAAATCAGCAAAAAGACCTGTTTTTTCACGCTTTCGCGCGACATCACTATTAGAATCTTACCGACTTTGCTTTCTTCAAAGTGAATATCAGAAGATTTTACAATAAATTCCGAGTCTTTCAGCAATGTGGGAGACATCGCCGATTCAAGCCGTTGTAGCTGAAACCCATGACGTTTTTTCTTTGTGATAACCTGGTCTCCCCACGATATCTTTGTATAAACTATTGACTCATCTAAAAATAAGGCCTCAACAAAGTCATTTACAACATCATTGTCCATGTTCCAAAGAGGCGTTGGCAGACTTATCTGCGCGAGCTTCATGGCATTGTCTAACCGAGTTTTTAGCTCGCTCTCGATTATGTTAATGTCAAAAAGGATACCGGCTGTGGCAAAAGCAATCAATAATAAAGTAACGACGCCAATCAAGGCGTAACTGAAACGGCGGCTGATGCTACTGACTCTAAGAGAAGGTTTAGATGATGAGGCGTTCTGCATGGACAAAATCCTTTATGACGTATTGCGCCACCAAAACGTTGGCGAGATCCTGATTCAGTAAAGGGGTATTTTAAAGTTTGTCTTCAATCTCTGGAAATGGATCATCTTCTAATATATTATTCCATTTTTTGCGAATCTGCATTATTGTTCCATCAGCTAACATTTCGTCAAAAGCATTTCTCCAGTTTTGTACAATTGAATCTGACGTTTTCTTTGAAAAAGCAATCATAAGATCAATTTTTCTGAGGTGGTAGACCTCCTCTATTTCATTATAATCAACCCCGGCCAACTCACAGACAGTTTTTAATCCCGGTTTTTTATATGTCCATAGGTCTATACGACCGAGAACAAGCTTTTTAGCATTTTTTTGTTCATCAGAAACAGGTTCAAGATTTGTAAATCCTAGACTGTTGAGTAAACGCTCTCTTGTATCATCTCGAAGCGTACCAATGCGTTTTACTTTTTTGGCATCTTCCAGGCTGTTAATTTTTATACCTGAACCCTTCTTAGCGACAAGGATATCTCTTTTTGTCGCTAACGGACCAATCCATTTAAATTTATCATGACGTTCTTTCGTATAAGTCGTACCAAACAATACAATATTTTCGTCTTCCAAAGCCATTTTGTAAGCTCTTGCCCATGGATAAACCTTGATTTGCTCATGAGAACCTACCCTTCTCTGAATTTCTTTAACTATTTCAACAGAAGGTCCAACCAGTACACCGTCCTTTAAATAGTTCAAGGGCGGCAGGTTTTCTGTTAAAATTGTAAGTTCTGCTGACAGTACAGGTTGAACTGAAATTAGAAACACTGATGCCACTATTACAAATAGCTTTTTCATAATAGACCTCCTTCCTTAAATCCCTGTTCAGCTTCCGTTTAAAGTCCTTTGTAGCCATGGGGGTCACCCCCTTCAAGGGTTGAAACCCATTGAAATTGTTGAGGTGTGATCTATCTGATGCTAAAAAATACAAAAGCCTCCAAAAAGGCATAATGATGCCTCGGAGGCTTTTTGTCAGCACCTTCTGGAAACATCTTTTCATGGTTTCCCTCAGAAGGTTGAGGTTATGTTGTTGTGTTTACTGGTGGCTTAACAAATTTGGTCACATTCATTTAAACTGAAAATATAGCTGTTGTCAAATGAAATTGGAAAATCGTGGTTACAGACGGAACCAAAGGATAGATATCGAACTTCCTGGCGTTCTTCGTTGGATCAGGCGTCGGATAAAACTTGTCCGAGCTACATTAGCCATGCTTATCGAACTTATAAAACCTTATTTAACTACTAACCATGAACTATGACCTGTCTTTACTCCAAGCCTGATTGTTCCCGAATACTGCGGCCAATGGCAGAAACGTCATCGTCGCCGTAACCCCTGGCAATAAGCCCGTTTTCAATTTGTGCAACCAAGGCGGTCGCAGGAAGTGTGGCGCCCAGCTCCCGAGCCGTATCAAGGGCGATCCGAAGATCTTTGTGGTGCAGCCGGACACGGAAACCAAGAGGATATGTGTTGTTGACGACGTTTTTCCCTCTGTTATGCAACACCCAGGAACTTGCTGCACCCCCGCTAATGGCCTGGATCACTTTATCCATGTCAAGGCCGGCTTTCATTCCCAATGTTAACCCTTCGGCAACTGTCAGGTAGGTGCCCGAGATGATGATTTGATTGATGGCCTTGGTAATCTGACCGGCGCCGATGGGCCCCACGTGGACCACTGATTTTCCCATGACCTCCAATATGGGCAGAGCGTTTTCAAAATCTGCGGTTTCACCGCCGACCATTATGGCCAGCGTTCCGTTTTGCGCACCTTCCGGCCCGCCTGAAACAGGAGCATCCAGCATTTTAACACCTTTCTCTCCAAGCTTTTCGGCAATACGGCGGGTGGCTGTCGGGCTAATCGTGGACATGTCCACAACGATCGCACCGTCTAAGGCCCCGTGAATGACACCATCGGTTCCTAAAATAATTTCTTCAACGTCCGGCGTATCACTTACGCAGATAACAATGACCTCTGCGCCTGCGGCCGCTTCCTTGGGTGAGACCGACCGCCGGGCACCTTCCGCTGACACGATTTCTTCTTTTTCTCTGGTGCGGTTATGCACGGTGAGTTCATGACCCGCCTTCAGTATGTTAAGTGCCATGCCGGCGCCCATGGTTCCAAGACCGATAAATGCTACTTTCATTGTGATCCTCCCTTATGAGTAAGTATTTTTTTGTTATAAAGAGCACTCATTGCTTGTTCGTCGTGTCCTTGTTCTCATTTGCCTAATGTAGTTTTTTCGGCCCAACTGAAGACGCACTTCCAAAACGACTCCAAGCCTTCTTGTGGAGTGGCAACCAAAAAAACCTGAAGGTGTTCCCAAGAGACGAAAAGATCATATCCCAGTTCCACCCCGTTCCTATCAACCAGGCCGAGCCTGACCCCACGGGAGTCAACAACTTTCACCAACCCAACATAGAGCCGCTCCGGTACCATACCATCAGGTAAGGTAAGCGCTATCAAACAACCCTTTTCAATGGTCTCTTTTTCCATCAGTCCCTCCTTTTTTTATAGAAGCTCTTTTAGATACGGACACGCAGGTCATCACATGCAACAGTGACCTTATAAGGCAGGCCCCGGTCCGACATGATTCCATTCACTGTTTCTTGCCACTGAGCCTGGTTCAAGGGTATTGGATAAGGATCACCCCCTGACAGCGGCCTCAAGGGCTCTTTGGGTTCGTATTTCTTAGCCGTATCGTTAGCGGGATCGCCTTCTACCATATCAGCATCTCCAATGTGTACCAGAAAAGTGTCCTTTTTTGGTTGCAACCGTTCTATGAACTCAATTGCCCTTTGAAAGCTCATATGGTTGGGCCGATTATGGCGCGGCTCGTTGAGCCAAAAAGACTGAATAACGAGGTAGTCGGGGCGAATTAGCTCCGAAGGAATATCAGGCAGGTCCATGAAATCGGATGTATACAAAAGCCGGACATCCACCCCATGCTGATTCTTGAACTTAATCACGAATCCCACTGATCCCTTTGCAAATGACCCGTGCTCGGTCTTGAAGGGAAAAATCTCAAACTCCTCCTGTCTGACCCATTTCCCGGGTTCGATTTTATGCGTTTTTATGACCTCCATGTTCTCTAAATATTCAAACCTTGGGCTAATGACTTCCCAGCCTTTGTCAGTAACATACACCGGTATGGGACTAAAGGCAGTCCTCGGAGAATTGCGCTTGTAGGCGAAAAGCTCATCCAGACCCATATAATGATCACCATGCTCGTGACTGATTAGAACCGCGTCGATTCTATGCACGTTATTTCTTGATAGCTGTGATTTTGCGTCAGGACTACAATCCATGAGGAGTGTGGTTTCACCGGACAGGAGAAAGGAGGTGCGCTCCCTTCTCTCTCCTCTTCGCCTGAGTTCACGGCATATAAGGCATTCACAGTTTAGCTCCGGAACGCCCCATGCTCCGCCTGTTCCAAGAAAGGTTAAATCCATATACTCCTTCTCCTCTCCATTTTTACATTTATGGTAGCTACTCAGGTTCAAAGTTCCATGGTTCACGGTTCAAGGTTAACTGATGAAAACTGCACGGCTTTAATTGCGTTTTTTTATCAATTGGATCATCGGTTGTCCATAGCACGTTGGAACTTTATTCACCTACCCTGATCCTTAAATAAAGATCTCCTCGGTTTCTATCATCTATTCCCTTACCCATACCCGCAAGGCGCAGCTTTGCTCCCTCATTCACACCTGGAGGAACAGTGACATGAAAAAGGCGCTTTTGAAAGCCCCAGGGGATATTGACTAACTTGCGAGTTCCTAATTGGGCCTCTCTTGGTGAAATGGTAATAGACCCATATAAATGGGGATCATCAGCAGTTCCGATAACTTTTATGGATTGCGGGCGATGTGTCTTTTTCTTTGAGGTTATTCGACGTGCCTGGCGGGTGACTCCAAGTTCCGGAATTTTCAAAAACAGTTTAGCGAAAATCATTCCGAATACAAAACCACCAATATGGGCCCACCATGCGACGTCTCCTGCCTGGCCCGAACTTCCGGCTGCGCTGATGAACTGGAGCAGGAACCAGAAA
>JAKLQB010000119.1 GCA_022013615.1 Desulfobacterales bacterium
AAAGGCTCACGCCTAAACTCCGAAACGATGTACGGCCATTGTCATTCGCTTAAGGCATTAATCCGGTTGTGCGGAGTTACAACCCTAATAGATTTCTGCAAAATTCATGCAAACCAAAGCATGGAGTTATATTACTAAAAGTTTCATATAGTTAACACTAATAGTGATCGAATCACTTTAGAAAAAGTAGCAAATATTTACCAAAGGATGTGAAATCAAATTCCACATATTGTTAAACTATTACATACTTAATAACCGTTCACGGGTTCAGAGGTTCAGGGTTTACCGAAACTCTGAACCTGTGAACGCCTGCCATACTTATATAGAGAAAATGAAGAGCTGTGAAGGGGAAATCATACAGAAAATGTAACCAACCAGGATCTTGAGACCTTTTCTGCAATTCCAAGTTTTACACATTGGATGTTTCAAGCAATGAAAGCCTCAATGTGTTAAGCCCGATTACAGCACCACGTTGCCGGAGGGTATTGAGATCGCCACCCATCTCCCAGGAGTAAATTCTCTCAATGCCCTCCCCTGCCACTGCGGCAACCCCTTTTACTCTATAACTTCCTTCTCTTTCCTCTGGAAACCCCAGGATGGCAAGACCAACTCCACTAAATTCCTGCTTTCTTAACTTTCGAGCAATGGCCATTGCAGTTTCGTCTCCCTCCTCCATATTGCTATAGCCCAGCCATTGGCCTATATGTCCTTCATCAGGTATGACAATGCTTTCTGAAACTTGACTTGAGACAAGACAGTGTAACTTCTCTGCGGCCAGCCCGCCTGTAAAGGTCTCAAAAATCGAGAGAAACATGTCCTTTTTGGCCAGTAGACTGTCCACCACCCCCTCAAGGGTGTCCTTATCATAGCCAAAGATCCTGCTTCCCAGTCTGGATCGAACTTCTTTATCAATTGGATCAATAAGCGCCTGCGCTTCCTGCTCGCTCCCTGCCCTCGCCGCGATTCGGATCTTGATTTCGCCCTGGGAGGCCAAAAGCCCGATCTCAGGGTTTTTTCCTGGTAGTATGAGGTCACCAATCAGTTGATCCACCTTGCTTTCCCCAACTCCTACTGTTTTTATTACCCTGTAAGTAAGCCTGTGACCGCTCAGGTTGAATCGCTGCCCGAACCAGGGAATAATTTCCGTCTTTAACAGGAATTTCAGTTCTCTTGGAACACCTGGAAGGCAGGCAACGGGTTTTCCATTGACCTCCATAATAAATACGGGGGCAGTGCCTACCGGGTTTGAGATAGCCAGGCTCCCTGCGGGCACAAAGGCCTGCCTGCGGTTGTTTTCAGGCATTTGATATCCGTATCGTCGAAAAATCTTCTCGATTTCCTCCATCAAATTCTGCCTGAACTCCAGTTCAACACCTGCCGCCCTGGCAACGGCCTCCCGGGTCAGGTCATCCAGAGTAGGTCCAAGTCCCCCCGTTGTAATGACCATGTCACACCTTTTGAGGGCACTGCGAAGGACCTCTATAATTTCCTCCATGTGATCACCCACTGCTGTCCGGAAACTGACCGTTACACCCGCTCTGCTCAGTTCCTGGGCCAGGTATGTCGTGTTTGTGTCCATAATCTGGCCTAAAAGCAGTTCTGTACCAATTGTAACGATTTCACAGGTGGGCGACCCGGATGACGGATCTACTACCGTGGCTCTTTGTTTCTGGGTTGTCATAGATTATTACCTTATTTAGTAGGCGTTCAATACCCAGGCCCACCCGGTATAATTGAGAATACCCTTCCCGGGCAAGGCGCATATCAGTAAAAGGCATATTTCCACCATCTCATTTGCCGTTCCAAGAAGGTCGCCAGTGATTCCACCGAACCGCTTTAGGCACCTCACCTTGAACAGCCATGTCACAAATCCCGCAAATACAAAGAATGCCAGGCCCAGTGGTCCGAATGGCAGACAAATCCCCAAACATATAAGATGCGATGCAATCCTGTGTTTTGGAGATGCGCCTTTCACAAAAGGTTTTGCCATCCCCTCCTCAGCTCGCGCATACGGAAGAGTAGTGATAAGATACACCATCATCCCCCTGGATAGTGCAAGAATTGGTAAAAGCCAGATGAAGGAGCCAGTGCCCAAAATCCTTTCAAATGCAACCCATCTGGCCATCAGTGCCAGAATCAAGGCTAACACCCCAAACGCGCCCAACGAGACGTCCTTCATAATGGCCAGCCTCTTTTCCCTCTCCTGGAACCCACCGATGGAATCTGCCCAATCAGCCAGTCCATCCAGATGCAAGCCCCGCGTCAGCCACACTTCAACTCCCACTATCAGCAGGGCAGCTCCGGCCAGCCATTGGCCCGGTAAAAGCCTGGTCCACGCATAGCCTATTCCGCAAAGGATCATGCCAAGGAAAAGACCGACTACTGGAAACCAGGGTAAAGAAGTGGAAAGGTCTTCACTTTCCTTCCCAGGCCATGAAACAAGGGTCAAGGTTGTAAGAGCGCCTCCTAATCCTCTAACGGGTGATTTTCTTCCGCATTCCGACTTCCGCATTCCGACTTCTCTTTTCATGCCCCTGGTTCTATCCCAACTTCTTCGAAAGTAGCCATTTCGTTATGGATTCTTACTGAATCTTCAATTAGTTGCATAGCAAGAGCAGCCCCGGTTCCCTCGCCAAGTCGAAGGTCCAAGTCAAGGATAGGTCGCAGCCCCTCTTTCTCAAAAAATGTCCGATGCCCCTTTTCAAAGGATTGGTGAGAAAAAAAGAGATAATCCATTACTGTGGGATTCAAACGCATAGCCACCAGGGCACCGGCGCTTGATATGAAACCATCCA
>JAKLQB010000120.1 GCA_022013615.1 Desulfobacterales bacterium
AAGTCAGGGCCAAGTCATGAAACTCATTTGACTCAATAGCAAATCTCTTTAGCTGTTCAATTCTTAAACTCAGATCATTGATCCGATCGAACTCCACCGATATGGCCGCCTCAATCAGGTCAGTTTCATAATCAGACCGCAACATCATCTGCTTGTACCGTTCTTTAAAAAAATCGGAAACTTTGGCAAACACTCGGCCTTTATCGAACTCCACTTCTTCACGTGAGATAGATAGGCCCTTTTCAATGAACTCTTTAAGCGACAGATCCCATCCCATATCTTCCACAATCCGGATAATGGCCAGAGAATGTCTTCGCAGGGCAAAGGGATCCGCTGTGCCTGAAGGCTCAAGACCGACGGCAAAACACCCGGTAATGGTATCCATTCGGTCTGCCAGGCCAACAACGGCCCCGATCCTGGATGTGGGAAGCCGTCCACCGGCCTTTGTAGGAAGATAGTGTTCATAAATTGCGGCACACACCTCTTCAGGCTGCCCCTCAATCCGGGCATACACTTTTCCCACCACGCCCTGCAGGCTCGGAAACTCAGTGACCATCTGGCTGACAAGATCACATTTACATAAGCTTGCCGCAATTTTTATTTGTTCGATTTTTCCCGGGAGTACTTTTCCGCCCAAGTATTCAGCCAGTCTGGCAAAACGCTGAACCTTGGCATATGAGGTCCCTAAATCAGCCTGATATGTAACCCTTTTTAGATCCTCAAGCCGGTCCCTTAGAGGCCGTTTCAGATCTTCCTTAAAAAAGAAGTCTGCATCAGAAAGCCTGGCACGCAAGACACGTTCATGACCTCTTTTTACCACGGACGTATCCCTTGCAATGGTGTTGTTCACGGCTACAAAATTGGGCATTAATCGGTCTTCCCCATCGTAAACAGCAAAGTATTTCTGATGCTCTCTCATGGCCGTAATCAGAACAGGTTCAGGGACATCAAGAAAACTCCTGTCAAAATTGCCGCAAACCGCAGAAGGATATTCTACGAGATTGGCCACTGTTGTCACCAGATCCGGGTCCTTGGCAGGTTTTCCACCCACTGACTCAGCCGCTTCAATGACCAATTTCTCCACGACTTGCTCTCTTTCCTTTTGATCGACCAGGACAAAGCTTTTCTCTATTTTCTCAAAATAATCCCGAACATCCACAATTTTCATTACCTCAGGCGCCATAAACCGGTGGCCCCTGGTAGTATTCCCGCTCTTTACGCCAGCAACTTCAAATGGAATTACTTCCCCATTCAAAAGTGCCAACACCCAGTGAACAGGTCGCACAAACGAAAAACCCACACTCCCCCACCTCATGGATTTGGGCCAGGGTATGTCTCCAACGAGTTTTGGCAAGACCTCTGCCAGGATATCTCTGGCAGGCCTCCCTGGAATCTTGCGCTTAATAAACAGGTACTCCCCTTTGGCCGTCTCTATACATTCCAGTTCCTCAACGGAAACGCCCTGCCTTTGCGCAAAACCAATGGCGGCCTTAGTTGGCTTCCCTTCTTTATCATAGGCCACGGTCTTTGGAGGCCCTGTCATCTCCTGGACCAGATCTTCCTGTTTCTCAGCAATGGCCTTTCCTATCAGCACTAATCGCCTGGGGGTTCCACATGTGCGTAGATTACCTGTCACCTCAATCCGGTTTTCTTTTAGGCAGGCTTCTGCAAGCCGCCTCAGTTCATTTAACCCTTCTTCCAGATAAGCTGAGGGGATCTCCTCTGTTCCAATTTCTAAAAGCAGTTCAGCAGTCATATTTGCTCTCTTGTCATTTGTCATTAGTCGTTGGTCGTTTGACTGCCCCGGCGGGACTATTTCACCAGGGTCATTGGTCAATATTCAATAGTCAATCATCAATCCCCAATATTCAATCGTCAATCGTCAATCAAAAATCATCAGTCAGCCATCAATAGTCAATCGCCAATAGTCAATAGTCAATAATCAAGGGGTATCCCATTTCCTCTCTCTGAACCAAATAATTCTTTGCAGCAAGACGCGCCAGATTTCTGATACGATCAATGTAATGGGTTCTTTCTGTCACACTGATTGCCCCTCTGGCGTCCAGGATATTAAATGTATGGGAACACTTGAGGCAATAATCATAGGCCGGCAGGACCAGTCCTTTCTCAGAGAGTTTGATGGATTCTCTCTCTTGCATATCAAACATCTTTACAAGCATATCCACATCAGCCGTCTCAAAATTATACACAGACAGTTCCCATTCCCCTTTTTTATGGACATCTCCATATGTCAACTGATCATTCCACATGAGATCAAATACGTTCTCTTTTTCCTGTAAATACATGGCTATTCTTTCCAACCCGTAAGTAATCTCTACAGAAATTGGATCCAGCCTGATGCTGCCCGCCTGCTGAAAATATGTAAACTGGGTGATCTCCATACCATCAAGCCATACCTCCCATCCAAGGCCTGAAGCACCTAAGGTGGGGGATTCCCAGTCATCCTCAACAAACCGTATGTCGTGATCTAAGGGATCGACCCCAAGAACTTTCAAACTCCCCAGGTAGATCTCCTGTATGTCAATAGGGGAAGGCTTTATGATCACCTGGTACTGGTAATAATGACCCAAACGGTTCGGGTTTTCGCCGTATCTGCCATCAGTGGGACGTCTGGAAGGTTCCACATAAGCAACAGACCATGGTTCCGGACCCAATACCCTTAACAGGGTCGCAGGATTAAAGGTTCCGGCCCCCACCTCAAGGTCATAAGGCTGCTGAATCACACAGCCATAATTGGCCCAGAATTTTTCAAGGGCCATAATAAGTTCTTGGAAGTTCATAAATTCCCTCCGGCGCAACTCTGTTCTGAACAAGAAAAAATGTCCATTCTGCATATTGTGAATCAAAGTGAACCCAGATTCGGAAGGTGGGACGTTACCACCCGAACAGCCGGTTGTCAATATAGGGGTAGACGCT
>JAKLQB010000121.1 GCA_022013615.1 Desulfobacterales bacterium
CAAGAATTATTTGCCGAGATTGACGTCACTGAAGTGCGTAATGAATTGAAGTCCACACAGGGAAACATTGAAAAAATACCAGCCAAATTGAAAAAATTAACAAATCAAACAGATTATCCGGAAATGCTTAAAAATTATTTCTTCAAGCTAAAATCCAACGGGATTTTCTGTCAATAGTAGTTCACTTACGATTAATTAATGCCTTAATCAATATAACCTTCTTATGGTACCAATATCTGAGGGAATGGTTTAGGCCGATTGATTAATGAATCCTATTTCGATCTTGTTTCTCCAGGATCTCCAAGCCCACTAAATAATGACCTTTGAATCGCCCCTGATCATTTTTGATGATTTGTCGAATCACTGTCTTGAGACACTCAGGCCGATAGACTGAACCGGTGGAATAGTATTTCATATTCCACGTGTCGCCTACTTTTAACCGGGGTAAGATATCTGAGTATTCTTTGACCAGGATACACATGCAAGATGAAAAAATATCCCATATCTTAAATTGATAAGGAGCATCGAGTCCCCTCATTGAGAATTCCACACTGTAAAACCGGTTCATCGGTCTTGGAAGTGCAGATTTTCTCCCTATTAGTCTGCTGGTTGCGATATGAGCTTCCACATGTCCCTCTCTTTTTATTACAATGCATTAACTTACCGATAGTAATACATATATAATCATATTTGTCAATAATTTTTTTATCAATTAAATGAAGTTTATATTAGTTATATTTCTTATTGAGTACTTACGGGAAAATCGCTATATATTGAGTTGGTTTTAACTTGACACACAAGATATTCGTATATATTCTCACCTAGAGAATGAAACCCATGCTAAGGAGAGATGTATTTGGACATCCAGCTTGAGAATGATCTAAAAATCAGCCGCGCGAAGTTCGGCCTTTTAAAAGACATGTTGGTCCTTATCTTCCCCGAGGTTCCCACAATCCAGAAAAAGTTCCTCATTCAACTGACTCCAGATGAATTGAAGCGCGCCTACATGAGTCAGGCAGCAATTTGTCATCCCGATACTGCCGATGAGCTTGACAAGGAAGAACGGAAGACCCGACAGATGCGTTATCAACGCCTGTCAATGGCATATAAGGCTTTGTTACCACACATAGAAAACATCCATCAAAAAGTGCGGGACCTTGAGTCCCGGCAGAAGGGCAAAACTTCCACAGAGGAATCTCCCGGCAGAACGATTCTGGCTGTCGGGGGGGCCAAAGGGGGCGTGGGGAAATCTGTGCTTGCAACAAACCTTGCCGTCGGGCTTTCCCTCCTGGGTCAGAGAGTGGTGCTCGCGGATCTTGACCTGGGCGGAGCCGATGCACACCTCCTTTTGGGCGTTAAGGCGCTTTTCACCGACTGGAACGACTTTTTAGATAAAAAAGGCCCGGCAGTTGACACAATTCTTACAGCCACGCCCTTTGAGGGCCTGAGCCTCATCGGGGGGAACTCCGCGAAACTGGGCAGCGCAAATCTTACTTACTCGCAAAAAATGAAGATTGCCCGCCATCTCAAGACACTGGATTGCGACTACGTTATAGTAGACCTCGGCGGCGACACCTCTTTTAATGTGCTCGATTTCTTTCTCCTCGCTGACCAGAGAATCGTTGTCACTTCGGCGGAGCCAACTTCGTTTCTGGACACTTACAATTTTGTTCAGGTCGCTTTTTATCGTTTTTTGGATCGCTTCTTTACTGAACACAAAGGGCTTAAAAATTTGTGCGCTCGGGTCCGCGAGTTTTCCCTCGGCAAAACCGGAGGTCCCACCCTTGAATCCATTTTTCAAAAGGTTCGTGCTACTGATCTTTCCGCATACATAAAACTCAAGCTACATATTGAAGAATTTCACCTTTCCATTGTAACCAACATGGCCGAGAGCCGTAAAGACGTTGGCATTGCCGAGTCCATGCAGCGCCTTTTGAAAAAAAAATGCTCCTTAGACGTGGGAATTCTGGGGACGATTCCCTTCGACACTGCCGTACGCAAAGCCTCTCGCCATTTCACACCATTTATCATTGACGAACCAAGATGCAAGGCTGCTCACGTTCTCAACCAAATGCTGGCCGGGATCCTTTTGCTCCGCGAACCGGAATCGATCAGGACTGAGCTCCTGGAAAATACGAGGCTAATCCGCGATAAAGCTAAAAAACAGATCGGCGGAAGCACCATGACGCTTGATGGGTTGACAGAAGAACAAATAAGCTTCATCTCCGACCGCGCTCCGAACCTCCGCCAGGGACTTCGAAAAATCCTGAGGCTTGTGGCAAACTAAGCTTTCTTACTTGGTAATCCTGCCAACGAACCTCCAGTTGTACATTCAGATTCACACAAATTTTAAGAAGGCAATCAAATGATTCTAAAGATGCTGGAAGTAGGACCCCTGATGGTCAATTGTTACATTGTCGCTGACGAACAAACAAAGGAGACAGTTGTTTTTGATCCAGGCGGAGACGTAGACCAGATTCTGGAAGTCCTTTCAAATGATGAATTGAAGGTCAAATACATAATCAATACCCACACCCACTGGGACCATGCAGGAGGGAACAATCAACTCCGCGAGGCTACAGGTGCACCTATCATGACCCACCGCGATGAGGCGCCTGGGCTTCAATCGGTGGGTGATAGGGCAGCTCTTTATGGAAGCACTTCGGCCAAATCCGAGGCCACTCACTTTATCGAGGCAGGAGATACTATTGAGGTGGGATCGATCCGGTTCGAGATCATAGACCTGCGCGGCCATTCACCTGCGGGGCTCGGCTTTGTTTTCGACCGTGAGGTGGAGTTGAATGGCGCGAAACAGATAAAGAGGATAGTGATCTGCGGTGATGCGCTCTTTGCCGGAAGCATCGGTCGAACCGATCTTCCTGGCGGGAACATGGAGCTTCTCCTGAAAAACATCCGTGATAAGATATTCACACTCCCCGAAGACACATCAGTCCTTTCAGGGCATGGTCCGGTTACAACAGTGGGTCAGGAAAAGCATTATAATCCCTTCTTCCGGGACTAAAAACAATGCCCTTCGTAATAATTCACCGCTTTCTTTTCTGCTGCGCCCTTCCCTACTACGGCTCATAGTAAATTGGTTTCCCCATCTCCGAAAATGTGAAGTTATGGAAAACGTTATACCCGTTATAGTCCAGAACCCTTAGATCGTCTGTCTGCTTAAGATCACCCATCACAACAGAAAAATGATTTCCATACTTGGCCTTGACTTTTTCCAGAGGCAGATCACAGGCAATAAACTTCTTGATCCCCTTGGCATCGAATTTAGCGATGATTTTGGGATCCTTAAAAGATTCATAGGTGGTTAAAATAAGAATTGGGCCTGTACCTGTAAAAATAAGTCCTGCTTTCATGGCATACCCTCCTTTCAATTGCTAAAGATGAGTAAGATGCAAATGTCGTTACCCGATTGAACCAGTTTACAGGCATGGCAGCGACTAATAGCTCAATTGTTATATAAAATACGCTGAAGCTCACGATAGGTGAAATATGGATCGTCATCTCTTAAATACGGGATCAAAATCTTTTTTCGATTGATTGTGATTCTTCAATAAAACCCACAACAGCAGCTATCCTTTTTGTGGCAGATTATTCCGATTCCCTCTCATGGAATTCATATTTATTGCGCTTGAGTACGCGTTTCTGCCTGACTTTGCTCTCCCATTTTTCATTGAACTCAACCTCTTTAAGCTTCTTTTTCCGACATTCCGGGCAACGTTTTGGAATGGCAAAACCTGAAGCGATAAAACGTTCCTGTTCAGCAACACTAAAAACAAATGGTTTTTCACATTGAATGCATGTAATTCTTTTATCTTTCATGGTAGACCTCTCGTGCATCCTAGTCTTTTCCCACAAAATGTTATGGAATTAACCGGTTAATCTTACCCCTTTATTAGACTGTATTCTTTCACCTTGAAGATCAAATTCCCGCCCTCGTCTTCTCTCATAATACCTGAGACCTCCACTTCGCGCCGGATGAAATCAAGCAGCTCCTTTCCTTTCGTATTTTGCTCTATAAGATATCCATCCTGATCCGGAGTGTCAATAACAACCCGTGCGACATTATTATTTTCATCCCACTCCACAGGAAATATAGTGCCGCGAATTGTGCGTTCTATACCTCTCTCTCCTTGCATTTCAAATACCCTCTTTCTTATATTTTAAATGATGTTGCCAACCAAATGTCTGTGTAGATCAAAACCCTATACGGGCATGGCGGCCCGGGCACTAACTATGTGTTTTTAGCATATATCACGCTCCAGTATCCTAACACATTAGCCGGAATGATCTCTACAACATTCAGTGAGCTGTCCAAGATGAACTCGCCCATGGAGAACACTGGCCTGAACCCGATTATGCTGGCAAGGGGCGACAGTATGGTCTCGAACGCCCTTATGAGGCGGTTGCAGTTGCTGAAATGGTTAACAATAAGGAGGTCTCCCCCGGGTTTGCAGACCCGTTTCATCTCCGAGACCATGTCTTGAGGATTGGGCACAACAGAAGCGATATACATGGCAGCGACCTTATCGAAAAAGCCGTCAACAAAACTCATATTCTGGGCATCCATAAGGCACAGTGAGCAATTACGCAGCCCTTCCGAAAAAACCCGCTGGTTCGCCCTGGCAAGCATATGGGGAGAAATGTTCGCGAAATGACAATGCCCTCGAGTGGGAGCCTGCCATCGGGCCCGGATACTCATTTTCCTGGATGTTAATGGAATGTTTTTCCATTTATTGTGGGTTCCCCGCTTGATGAGGAAGTAGGGGGGGACAGATCTCCCCCCAAATGAAGTAATAAGTCTGACGGCTTGAGATGCTATTCCTCAATAACTTCATATGAAGTGACTGTTATTACTTTCGTCCCGTCGTCCTCCTCAACCGTTCCTTTCACTTTTACCTTCTTGTCAACGAGTTCGATCAGTTCATCACCTTTCTCACTCTCAGCAATCTCATATACCTGATCATTATCGGTCACGATTTGATAACTGGCGTTCACTATCCCCAAAATGGTTACGCTGTCTGCCGAAATGGCTGGTCCTGACAGAAAGGCAATCATAAGCATGGCCAAAAACCCGATAAACAAATATTTCTTATTCTTTTTCATTTTCAAATCTCCCTTTTAATCAATAGATTTTTTGTTTTGCAAAAAATTGAATTCTATTCTTTTTTAATCCTTGAGTTTTGCTTTAAAGAATTATGGGCTGATATTAAACCCGGTTTTAACCTGTATTCCTTTATTTTTATTATCAGCCTGTTTTTTTCCTCTGTTAAAATGCCACTGACTTCCACCTCTTCCCGGATGAACGCCTTCAATTCTTTTTCTTTCTCATGGTTTTCAATAAGGTACTCAACCTCATCATAAGTCGAGACGGCTACGGCAACTACATTGCCTTTTTCATCCCAATCTGCCGGGATTACAATACCCCTTATTGTAACCGGGTTGTTTCCTGCTTTTCTTTTGTCATCACCTCCCTCTAATGTCATTTTGTCTCCGGAATGAGTTTCCATGTTATTCAAAAAAAGCAATGGGCATGCCAAAATTATAACTTATTGATTTTGCATGATATTTTTAGAATGTTTTGAGGGAATCGATCAGAATTGCCGGTTCCGATTCCAGCAAAAGAATGGGGATATGTCCTTTTCAGAGGCTGGCAAGGTGGGTTAATGGTCTGAAATAATAAGGGAAATTGCAATAAGAAATCCAGGTTCCTATATATTGATAGATCGGAACATCCAGTTCCGATTAAAAAGGCTTTTGACACCATAATCGCGCTTTTTAGTACCTATTTGTTCAAATCACATCATGTTTGCGCATGATTTATGCCATAGCCAGATTGAATATTTAAGGAATTCTATCGATTTTAATAGAAAAGACAGAGCGAAGCGATACCACAAATCGTCA
>JAKLQB010000122.1 GCA_022013615.1 Desulfobacterales bacterium
CGCTTTGGAGTAAACTTTGGTCAAAACATTAGATCCGAGGTAAACAAGGCAATTGATCAATTTATCAATGCTCACGCAGCCGCAAACTCGAAATAGAACTGTTGAAAGGAAAATCCCATGAACAACATACGCATCGATCTTTTCAGTGACACCATCACAAAACCTACTCAAAAGATGCGAGAATTCATGTGCGGCGCCGAAGTCGGAGATGAGCAACAACGCGAAGACCCGACTGTGAATATGCTGGTTGATATGGTCTGCGAGCTCCTGGATAAGGAAGACGCCATTTTTGTCCCCTCGGGCACTATGTGTAATCAGATTTCTTTTCGGGTCTATTGCCGGCCTGGCGACGAAATTATTATGGACCATACGGCACATACCCGGCACTACGAAGCAGGTGGCCCGGCTGCCCTCAGTGGAGCTACAATGTACCCTATTGAGGGCAGGCGCGGCATTTTTACCGGGAGTCAAGTTGAGGCTGCCATTCGCCCAGTGGAAAATCATTTTCCCCGCTCACGAGTGGTCTTAATTGAACAGACGTCAAATATGGGCGGAGGTAGCATATGGCCGCTAGAAACGATTGAAGAAGTTTGCAGCCTTGCCAATAAGCATGGGTTGGCCAGACACATGGACGGAGCGCGTCTTCTGAATGCCGTTGTTGCCACACGCATTTCTGCTGAAGCCTATGCTGCAAACTTTGACTCGCTCTGGATTGATTTCAGTAAAGGGTTGGGGGCGCCTGTCGGCGCTGTTTTGGCCGGTTCAAAGGATTTCATAAAAGAGGCATGGCGTTGGAAACAACAATTCGGTGGAGCCATGCGACAAGCGGGCATAATAGCGGCAGGAGCGGTTTATGCCCTCAAACACCATGTTGAACGCCTGGCCGAGGACCATGAGAATGCACAAATTCTGGCCCAGGGCCTGGCCGAGATTGACGGCATTACAGTTGAACCCGTGGAGACAAACCTGGTCTTTTTCGATGTTGCCGGGCTCGGTATCACTGGGAGCGCTTTTAACGAATCATTGATACCACACGGGATCCGTTTCTCAATAATAGGTGAGTTCGTTGTACGTGGCGTCACACATTTAGACGTTTCGCGAGCCCAAATAGAAGAGGCCCTGGATTGTATTCGAGAAGTGGTTGAGAAAATCGCGGCACCGAACCCTGGTAAGGTGTGATTAACGTCTTGGGATTTTTAGCCGCTTTCGCGGGATTTTGGCCGGCGTGGGTTTGCAACGTCACCATCTTTTTCCTTCACATCCGAAATGGTCTTTATTCTATGCCTAAACCCATTGGAAAATTCTTTCATCCTCTCTACACACTTATTGGGATTTCGACCGTGTAGACGATATTCTTCGAAATTATCAAGCCAGCTTGACCCGGATCGCTCTTTTTTCCCTGCCCAGATTAAAAATAGCCTCTCTCGGTACCCTTTCAGCGTTAGGTTTCAGCCCTGAGCCTCTTAACTGAGCATTCCACATGCCAGGCCAACCTCTGCACGAAAAGGCCCTCATAATTGACTTCTGATACAGCCTGACAGTCTCTTTACCGCCTCAACCAGTTGTTCTTTTGATGGGTATGAAAAATTGATTCTCATATGATTTGTAGCTGGGTTATCAGCGTAGAATGCAGCGCCCGGAATAAAAGCGACTTTGAATTTTATTGCTTCATGGAACAGATTGAAGGTATCGATCTTCTCCGGCACGGACACCCACAAGAAAAGCCCACCCTCCGGTTTTGTCCAGGTGACCCCCACTTCACCCGGGAAATTAGTTTCCATGGTTTCCAGAAACGCTTCAAGTTTTTCCCGATAGTAGGACCTGCAGTTTTCAATATGAGCTTCCCAATCCATTTCCTTTAGAAACGCTGTGCACATGTCCTGATTATACTTTGGCGTGTTTAGAACATTTCCTTCCTTTATATTTGTCATCTTTTCAATCACGTCTTTAGGACCAATGTTAAACCCGATTCGCATTCCAGGGCAGAATAACTTTGAAAAAGTATACACCCCAATGACATTGCCGCCATCCCGTGCTTGATCGAGGCTGAAAATAGATGGAATTGTCGTCCCGTAATACCTTAAAGAGCGGTACGGACTGTCTTCTACGATCGGAATATCATATTGATAACTCAGATCTAAGAGCGCTTCCCTTTTCTTTAGACTCATTGTTATTCCGGTAGGATTTTGAAAATCCGGCACCACATAAATGAATTTCGGGGTTCTGTTTTTTTCCCTTAGATCCTCAATCTTTTGACGAAAACCATCGACATCTGAACCATCTTCTCTAATATCGACACCGGAAAATTTCGGACGTTCCATTTGAAAAGCAACAATGGCACCCGCAAACGTGGGCCGATCAACCAAAACGACATCATCCGGATTGAGGAAAAGACGCCCCGTTAAATCCAGTCCCTGCTGGCCCGATGAAGTAATGACAATATTATCTTTTGAAATGTTGATGCCATCTCGTGCAAGGAACTCAGTAATCGCTTCAATCAGACTCGTTTCACCAGCGGTGGGGCTATATTGCATAATCCTTTCAATATCCTCGTTTAAGCGACTCTGTGAGGCGAGCCGCATTTCATTTTTTAAGAATATTTCAGGAGATGGCAAACCGCCAGCCAGAGAGATGATTCCTGGATCATTGAGTAACGCGAAAAGTTTACCAATGGAATAACCGCCATAGTCCCTAATGTCATCCGCGAACTGGGAATGCCAATCTCGCTTCATAAGCTGCTCCCTTAAGATAATTGATATATAACTTAAACTATCATATTTAAGTTAAAATAATGTGTTCTTAGAAGTCAAGGAGAAACGGTTTTCAGGTGCAATAATCATTCAAAAAAAACCCAAACATGTGAGCGATAAAATAGAGTACCCTGTTATGGTAGGTAGTGAGCCTAACCGGAAGTTGGCTTTTCATTCTTTTCCGAAGGATATAACTGGAAAGAAATAAAGGGTTTCTGCTTCAAGATTACATATAGTATTTTAGAATTCGGTTGGAATAACAACATGTTAACATAATAGCAGAAGTCTATCCCCTGGCGAAATTCCAGAATACTTATCGTTATGTTAGCAGATTGGTTATGATGGGATTTGTTCATGTTTACAACATTAATACTGAAATGATTTTGATTGAACGGAGATTGGCAATATAACTAATGGATCGGTAACGTTCAAAAGTGTTCGCATGGGCTTAAGGATTGATTAAATTACGATTTCTTTCTATGGTTAGAGTTTCCCAACCAAAGCCAAGATCATGAGGTGGGCTTTCCTTTTTAAAAATATGCCTTGGTCTCCCGCTTGGTCACATCCAATGTAAATTCAAGCTTTTTCAAAATGAAACCGAAAAAACTGATCTCATCCTGGTAAGTCAAACTAATTGAAACTGTGTTATTCTCATCTTTCTCAATATGAAATTCTTGCGGATCGAAATCATATCCCCTTTCTTTTACTTTTTCGCTTAAAAATTTCCTGGTATCCTCAATACTGTGTTTTGTTCCATACAGGACAGCTGTTTTCAAATCAGATTTTATCCCGTGTTGGTTCCAATAGGGCCATATTGCGCACACAATGAGCCAGATAAGACCAATTGATACAATATAAAAGATTGCCTTACTCATAGCGGAAGACCGAGTGTGATATCATTATAAAAGAATTTTTACATGCTACTTATCTTATCTCTTGATGCCGATTGATCCCGTTTGATGACGATTACACTTTGTAACATGAAAAGCTCGTTGATTCAAGGTTAACCCAAATCAATCTTCACTTTTTGGCGGATCAAGACTTTCAAGGTTTGCTTGCCATACTCAATCATTTCGAAATACTAAAATTTTGTCAAGAATACAAATCAAAGTCTTTTTTCTATCACCATTGAACTCCAAAAGAAATACGGGTAAAGAAGTATCAATTCAGGGATGCTTTTCGGGGAACGGACATATATCTTTGTTTCTACTTTTTTAGGTGGATAGAATATCCCGGCGCATTTCATCTACTATTTCCTTGGCTTCATGACCCATTGCATCGGGTGTTGTGCATGAAGGGACTATGTATTTGCCGACTACCTTCAATTTGCCGTAATCATTGAGCCTGTCAAATAGTACTTGGATAATGTCAGCGTTATTTTCGACCGGCCCAGCACAAGTCACCAGAAGCGCTGTAAGTTTGCCTTCAGCAAATGATTTGTAATCCGGGGTACCGTAACCTTTCACCAAACAAAAATGCCGATCAATAAGCGCTTTCATCTGTGAAGAAAACCCCCAGCAGTAAAGAGGTGAAGCATACACCACTGCGTCGGCCGACATCATGCGCTCGAATATTCCCATCACAGCGTCCTTCTGCACACAGCCAGGTTTATCAGTTATCTCTTCGCACTTGCCACATCCCAAGCATCCTTTTATTTCAAAATCGACAACATTGACTCTGTCGATATTATGTCCCTGGGCTTTCAGTTCTTCTTCAAACCAAGCCAGTGCTGTCGCTGTATTTCCCCTTTTCCTCGGACTTCCCAGGAGTGTAATCACTTTCATCGGTTTTATCTCCCATTAGTGATAGAATTAATAATAGCCACTTTGGTTGGAGAATATAGGGGATTGATCATATGTGTCAAGAGAACGGTTTTTGGAAAAGGACATCAACGCAAGATATCGTCCATTCTGAAGGAATAACAAATGCTTGAAGTGCAAAACTGGAGGTTTTAGGACATTGGTTTTGCTGCTTGTCTTCAAAAGTCATAAGTCAGATTTCTTGCCACAAGATTAACCCTGTAAGAAATTAAGTCTCCCACCAGCAGCTACACCACTCGTTAACCCTAAACCAGTCTGCTCTCCGCTCATGCGTTGACCTTCGCTCTTCCCAATTCCTCCTCTCGGCCGCTCCGTTCACGAAGTAACGAAAGTTATCCTCTCTGCTGTACAATTCTCTACGTCTGTCTGTGCCAAAGCGACGATCGACATCAGAGCGATTCTCATCTGTCATGTCCCGCCCTCCTTATTTCGTTCCTATCTACTTTAAATATTTCCCGATCTTCAAGCCCTGCAAGTACACACTGGACCATTTGCTGACCCTCACCCAACCAGCCCTGCGTTCGCCCTGCGACCGGCGCTTTTGGTCGCGCCGCCTCTCGACCCCTCGGTAGGTTAGACGGGAAAGATGGTACGGTCTGCGTCTATCTTTTAGCGAACGCCTGTCAATACGGTAGAGATTCCGGGCTAACATTTCCCTGCCTCCTTGTGTCATAAGTTAGGGACTTCGCCCCAATTGGAATGTTGAAATGCTGAAATAATGGGAATTACTACATATTGAATATCTCCTGACACACAATACTCTGTCAGGAGATAGGCTTGCACATTTTGAGGGGTTTCTCCATGCTGAACCTTCCGGATGGAGGTTAACGGATTAAAGAGAAGCGCACAGTGATATATAAATTTTAATAAAAGAACTTAATTTATATTTAACTTAATATAACACGTTTATTTTAAAACAAATCATATTTGAAAATCAAGAAAAATCTACTGCACTCCTCAGATTTAAGCAGGGATATTATCCAAGCTCGCTGAAATAGGTTCCAATTATTTCTCTTGTGCATTTGGTCGGTTGGTTTGATCGGTATAGACTGCTATCATGAGAGAATCCCTCGACTACCACGTTGATTCCCTTGATCCCCCTGACTGTTTTATCAATATCCATCATGTTCGTGATTAGTTTTCGCTCTTGAACTGATCTATCGTCAGTTTCCAAGGTGACTATGCCATTTTCACAGGATACCCCAACATTTGGGTTCAAGTCCATTAAGGCAGCTTTCACTTCAGCAGTCAGAGCTAAATCACTCATCACCTTTTTAGATTCAAGGGTCGTTTGATATTGTTTAAATCCAATAACATGGCATATTGTATCAACCGAATCCGCTACTGTGATTTCTCCGATATTGAGAACCAGATCATATAGGCTTGGATCCGAAGGGTCGATTCCGTAAAGCCTTCGACTCCATTTTCTTCTTTGATCGTCAACCTTTTTTATGAAACGTTCAGCATCCCTTTTTGAGATTTTGTCGCGTCCCATCACGTATCCTATACGATCTTCCAGTTCGGCGGTGATCCGAACCTTGAGCGTGCAGGGTATGTCTTTCACGAAACAGTGAAATGCAAAGCCATGATAGACTAAATTGTCTTTTTTTAAATTGTTTAAGAGGGCAGCCTGAATGTAAGCAATGTATCTCTCTCTTCCGTGGGTAAACCGATTTAAAATTGAGGGCCCATCCTCAAATGCATGAATCAATTTTATCTCGGGGATGTTAAATTCTTTAGAATTCTTGAGAAGGTTCTCACGAGAGATGCAAGCGTATCCTAACTTTTGAGCTACTTTCTGGGCAATCTCTTTGCCCCTGAAATATGAGCCTCTTGAGATCGTAATAATAGCCATCATCGGCCTCCTTTGCACCATGTAAGTGCATCTGGACATGCGCTTGTGCCCAACTATTTGTCTCAAGGCGTGATAGGAGCAGTTTGGTTTCTCTCAAACGACGGGGGACTTTAACTCAGTGGAGATTGCGGTTTTTTGGGTTGGCGCCTCCCAGTGTCTGCCTTTCGAGTGATTTATATTTATCGAGATCTAAAAATATAGAAGCCTTCAAAGGGACATAACTACCCCTTGGAGGCTGCGTATCGGCAATTTCTGGAAACCTTTTCGCATCAACCGTACAGAATTTCGGAGTTTGTAAAATTTGAGAATTTGAATCATTTTCTGTCTCTATATTCATTAATCCGGATCCCGCCTGCCGGCGGGAGAACCAATTTTAGGCCCTTCTAAGGGTGTGCAGTTGAATTGCAGTATAGCAGTACTAATTATCGTTGTCTATGCGCTAAGACATAAAAAATGTGTGCGCCACTTAACATTTTCCGGGTTTTTCAAAAAAGTGGCGGTATGGCTGAACTTAAAAAATTGAGTTCTTATTTAGCAAGAGGTTCCTTTATTTTATCAGAGATTAAAACTGAAAGATATAGCTTTACTGGGTCGCAACTTTCTTCAAAATTGACAGGTTGTTCAAGGCCTTTCCTGAACCAATGACTACATCGGACAGAGGATCTTCAGTGATGGTTACTGAAACTCTGGTCTCCTCCCCGAGACGGACATCGAGGTTTTTTAGCAATGAACCGCCTCCAGTCAAAACAATTCCCTTTTCCACAATATCAGCTGCCAGTTCCGGAGGGGTTTGCTCCAGGGCAAGGTGTACGGTTTCAACTATTGTCTCTACCTGATCTGAAATGGCCTCCCTTATTTCATCTGAACCTATAGTCAAAACCTTTGGGATCCCTGTTACCAGGTCTCTCCCCCTCACTTCAACGCTCTCACTCACCTCGCTTGGATAGGCGCTTCCAATGTTAATCTTGATAATTTCGGCGGTGTTGATGCCTATCAGGAGATTGTGATTTCTTTTGATGTGATTGAGTATGGCTTCATCCATCTTATCACCAGCGACCCTCACAGATCTGCTGCAGACAATACCTGCCAGAGAAATCACCGCAACCTCTGTGGTGCCACCACCAATGTCCACCACCATGTTGCCAATCGGTTCTGTTATGGGCAGTCCTGCACCAATGGCAGCCGCCATTGGCTCCTCGATAAGGTACACTTCCCTTGCTCCAGCAGACTCAGCAGATTCACGCACCGCCCGCTTTTCAACCTGGGTTATTCCACTGGGGACACAGATAATGATTCGAGGCCTTAAGAATCTCCGCCGCTTGTGGACCTTCCTTATGAAATGACGAAGCATCGCTTCAGTTATTTCAAAATCCGCAATCACTCCTTCTTCCATGGGGCGAATCACCACAATGTCTCCCGGAGTTCTGCCAAACATCATTTTTGCTTCTATACCTACTGCTAAAACCTTCTTGGCTCCCACTCCATCCTTTCTAACAGCCACCACGGATGGCTCGTTCAAGACAATCCCTATACCTTTCACATACACAAGGGTATTAGCCGTACCGAGATCAATGGCCAAGTCATTGGAGAATAATCCCAGAATAGGATCAAGAAGCATGGTTTTCTTCCTTCTTTAGAAAATTCCTGTACCTATCTTAATATAGAAAGGGAATTCAATTATCAATATGGCCGAAGTCTTTGGGGTCTGATCTCTCGGCCTGATTGAAATTACGCGGATTGGGCTACTGCAATCTTGAAGCTATTCAAAACCTTTTCGAAGGTTTCGATGTCTTCATCGGTGTATTTCTTTACCTCAACACTATAGCGTAAGCAATAAAACCAATCCCCTTCCAAAAACCCATAATAGACGGTTAAAAAGTTCAATCCACCCTTCTCTTTGTATGTATATACAATTCTAAACCCGTTGTATTGATTTACCCGGGTCCGAACGTACTCACTTAAGTGGAAATGCAGAACGCGACTGTCTGAACTGATCTCATCCATTATGACCTCTGCGGCTTGTTGCGGAAGCATGTACTTGTTCAATTTCTTTTCTGTATGCTTGAAGGGTTTGTCTACACGGCGCTGTTGAACGAGGATATATTGTGAAAAGGCTCCTTCTCTTGTTATCATGAGATATTCGGGGCTATTTATTTCCCTCCATCCCTCAGGTATCGCAATGGAAAAATTTCGTAAGTTTGATTCAGAAGAGTCCCCTAATTGGCCCCCACATGCGCAGACGGTCGCTAAGAACAGGAACACAAATATTATTTTCCTCATGAGAAAATCCCTTTTACTATTCTTCCATTATTCTGTGTACATGCAGGGATATCTATAGCGAAAAAACCGCAAAGCGTCAACTAAAACGGAGAGCGTGAAAAGGAACGGGAGGGCGCAAGCCCTAAGACTCGGTCGCGAAGAACAGCACCACAGATGATAAGATTTATAACCAGTTGCTGGGTCCTAAACGGAGTTAGTCTCTTCAGGTTGTGGTTTCGCGGAAGAGCTTTCAGTCGGTCCAATCTCAATATCCGATTCTGATTCCGCCGCTTCGTCAAATTCTGATTCCTGGCTATCGAGTAAGGCTTGAGGTTGTGAATCCATCATTTTTTCTTTTAACAGATTTCCTATATTAGATGTGGCTTGTTTCTGATTGTTCACGTAGCTTTTATGAATATTTCTTTCCGGGCTTTCCTCCAGTTTTCGAATGGAAAGCCCTATCCTTTTATCCTCTTTTGAGACATTAACAACCTCGGCCTGTATTTCATCCTTAACCTGAAATCCCTCCAGTAGATTATCCTGTTTGCCCTTGGGTAATTGGGAGACATGAATTAGGCCCTCTATGCCTTCTTCCAGTTCAACGAAGAGGCCAAAATCGGTGACGTTGGTCACGGTACCGGAAACTCGGGTGCCGGGTTTATATTTTTCTGGGATTTCATTCCATGGGTCTGGTGTTAGTTGTTTGATTCCCAATGAAAAACGCTCATTCTCCTTGTCAATGTCTAAGATAACTGCCTGCACTTCGTCGTCTTTTTTGTAAAGTTCCGAAGGGTGGTTTATTTTTTTGGTCCATGAGATGTCAGATATATGGACAAGACCATCAATACCTTCATCAATGCCGATAAAAATACCGAAGTCAGTGATATTCTTTATCTTTCCCTCTATAATAGTCCCTATAGGATAATTTTCAGCAATGGTATCCCAAGGATTTGGTTCAAGCTGCTTTATACTTAAGGAAATCCGTTTTTTGGCAATATCGAGGCTTAAGACCTTGGCTTCCACGATATTGCCGACGCTCAATATCTGAGAAGGATGCTTGGTCTTTCTGGTCCACGATATTTCAGACACATGAATCAGGCCTTCCATGCCTTCTTCCACCTCTACGAAGGCGCCGTATTCTTTCAGTCTTTCGATACGGCCTGTTATGCTGACACCCACTGGGTATTTATCTTGAGCCCCGCTCCACGGATCAGGTGTTAACTGTTTGATGCCGAGAGATACCCTTTCTCTCTCCTTGTCAAAACTCAAAATCTTGACCGTTATGTTGTCACCAATCTGATATATCTCTGACGGATGTCCGATCTTGCCCCAGGACATATCAGTAATATGAACAAGGCCGTCAATGCCGCCAAGGTCGATAAACAGGCCATAATCGGTGATATTTCTGACTATTCCCTCAAGGATCGCGTCCTTTTCGAGTAGTTCAAGTGTTTTTTCCCGGAGAGCTTTTCGCTCTGCCTCTAAGGCGGCCCGACGAGACAGGACGATATTGCCTTGGCGCTTTTCATATTTTATGACCCTGAAATCATACTCTGCTCCTACCAGGGTCCCCAAATCCCTGACTGGTCTCATATCGGCCTGAGACCCAGGTAAGAAAGCCTGTACGCCAATATCAACAGAAAGCCCCCCTTTCACCCGAGAAATTATTTTGCCTCTTACAGTATCATGGTTTTTATAGGCTTCTTCAACCTTATCCCATATCTTGACCCTCGCAGCCTTTTCCTTAGAAAGAATAATACGCCCATCTCGATCCTCTTTACGCACTAAGAGGACATCTACCTTGGCACCCACTTTGGCAGTCAGCTGGCCCTCCAGGTTAATAAACTCAGCGATGCGAATTTGTCCTTCTGATTTATAACCGATATCAACCAGCACAAATTCCTTATCTATTTGAACGATTTCTCCTTTGATAACCTTACCCTCATGGATGCTTTTCAGACTCTCTTCGTATAATTCCATAAAGTCATCGCTACCCTGGATGTTTTCCTCGGTTTCATTGAGATCTTCCACCATCTCTTTAGGAAAAGTCTTCTGGTCATCCTCAAAGGTGGGATACACGTTTTCCGTTACGGAGAACCCGTTTTCTGCAATTTCATCTGTTCCTTTTTCCATTAACCTGAATACCCCCAAATTTATTTTTCTCTCAAATTGCTTCAAAAACCTGGTCAAATAAAAGGGCATCTCGTCTCAACGCGACAAGATGCCCATTTTGACAAATGCATCTTCCCCTTAGAACTAAACAGGCCCCCCCATAAAGATGAGATTTTATGATTACCCTCTATAATAATCTGTTTTAAACTAAAATCAAGTTATTTTAAAATTGAATTGATAATAAACTGCTTTTTCTATGGGATGGAACTCCAGTCCTTCCATTCAAAACGACCAAATATTGTGCCTTTTCCTCACTGCTTATCCAGTTTGTATACTGGAATCCTCCTGCCCATGGATTGAAGCGTGAAACTAATTTCGGTTGACAATATATAGTTTTTTTGTTTCGCTGAACGTCAGGAATCAAAAGCCCAACAGCCTGGTTTAGGGTTCGCGCAAAAATAACTTCACAGAGTTCTCGCTCAGATTTAGGTTGGATTTGGCCGATCTGAATGAGCGAAGCCACAGGAATAGTGAACTATTTCGAGGACTTCGTGAGTGAATATCGACCGAAGACGACCTGAAGATGAGATGAGAGAATGTGAAGTTATTTTTGCGCGAACCCTTAGCCAGATGACACGGTGCTTCTTTTCAGTCGACCAGATTTTACAGTTGGCGAAATGACGAATTTTGTTTTTTATATTGCTACATTTGATGAAGAAGATATTGATTGGGATAAAGTGTTTTCCTTATTCATTGAGCATATCATTCGTGAAAAAGATGAGGCATTGCTGATATGCGTTGAAAAAGTGACCTATGGGTCTTTCATAAAAAAGGAAATAAATATTTGGTTCCCAAAATCAGCAATTGAAGGAGGGGAGGATCTTCACATAAACAGCAGAATTTCAGAAATCTATATAAAAGGATGGTTTTTAATCAAGTTGGTCAAGGGTCAATACGAGTATGAGCTTTGAAAACTTTTACTATCTTCCCGTCTCATATAAGAAAGGCACTCCATATCATAATTCGATGGAATGCCTTCTTTTCTGTTTAGAACAGTGAGTTAGATTACCGTGACATTTGCTGCAGCAGGGCCTTTTTTGCCTTGCTCTATCTCAAAACTAACCCGATCGCCTTCTCTTAGAGATTTGAAACCGCTTGCATTGATGCCTGAATGATGCACGAATACATCGTCACCATCTTCCTGCTCGATGAAACCGAATCCCTTTTGGTCACTGAACCACTTTACGACTCCTTCTACCATAGGACTGACCTCCTTTCTTCGAATTTTATGCTCCTAAAACTCAGGTCGGCCTTCTGATAAAAGAAATAATCCTTGGAACAGTGAGCAACCCGCGAAACAACTAAATATTAATCGTTCGAATAGATTTTTGAAGCAACTGTTACATTTTAAGCATTTAAACTTAAATGTCAAGTAAATAAATGGCATTCAATGATTCTCTAATCATTTTTTGATGCATTCGAAAAAAATCAAAATTTCAAAAAGCCTGGCTCGTAACCCATTGAAATCATTAGGTGCGAAATCAAAAATGACGAATTCCCGACTTTTTACGAGACCATCACCTTTTCATTTCGAAAATTATTAAAAAAATTTCACAACTAACAGGCTAATGTTGCAAACCGCCACCTGCTGAAACCGCTACGCTCCCACAATGAGTTCTCATAGCTATTATCGGTCTTTAGCGGGAATGAAATAAGGAATTCTTTAGTCCTTTTAACCTGTCGAAAAAGGCCGTAAAAAAAATTGATAATATTCCTGGGCAATGTAAATGGAGGGGTCTTTATCAAGCATCGAGCATCCAGTATCCAGTATCGCTTAGCCTCCCCGGCCCGAACCGGCCCGGGACGGGCAAGCATTAAATTTGACAAATGCACACAAACTTGTCGGTTTGAGGCATAGCTTCGCTAGGGTATCAGTGAAAGCGTGAAGATGGCCATATTACCCAGGACATGGATGGTGATGGGAACCATTAGGCTCCCTTCTATCTCGTAGGCCAAAGCAAAGATAATCCCCCCCACCATCTGGGTCACGGGAACCCCGGGAAAAACAGGATGGGCCAGTACAAAGATGGCGGTGGTCAGGATGAGGGCCAGCAACACACCCCATCTTCTAAAAAAGCCATAGAGAATTCCACGAAAAAAGACCTCTTCTGCAATGGGGGCCACAAGTCCACCAATAAAGAAAAAAAGAACGATTTCATTGCCTTTTCCCGGCAAGGGTGTATGAATAAGTGTCAGGGGATTGATATCAACAAGGAATAATGCGATAAAGCCAAAAAATGTGACCAGGCCAAAACCTGCCGACCAGATCAACCCTTTTTTAAGCCCGCGACTCATTGTGGGTGGGGCCAACCCTATGGAAGACAAGCCTTTTCCCCAGACCAGGACAATCGTTATGATCAGACCTGTTTCAAGGACGCGGGCCACACCCAGGTTCACCATAGGATTAAAATAGCTCCTGGAAACTACAAATCTGGCCACCTCAATGAAAGCAATTGTCGCAATGGATATGAACAAGGTCTTTATTTTGATCTTGTTTGCTTCCATCCAAGGGTCCTCAATGCCCTGTAGGCATACCATTGTTCGTACCAGTGATCGGATGTTTCAATCCTCTTTACAATCTCCCTGACAATCCTCTTTTTACCCCTCTGGCCCAGGGAATGAAAAGCCATGCACACCACGTTGGGGTAAGGGTCATCCAGAAACCCCAACAGATCTTTATAGGTATCAGGTTGCCGGCTTGCACCCAATACCCTCGTCAACCAATAACGCTCAGGTATATGAGGGCTTGTCAACATGTCTTTATAGGCGTTAAAACTACCTATTTCCAGTCCTTTCTGCTGTATTAGTTTTAATGCTGCGACCCTATCCTGCCAATGGGCGGATACCATGGCTTCATGCAAATCTTTCTCCTCCACCTTTGCCCCTGCGCCGATATGGAAGAAAACCAGAAGAGCAATACCCACTAAAAGACAAAGGATTCCAGAAATCACAGGGGAAATCCTCGTATCAACAAACGCGCACGATATAAGGCAAAATATAGTATAGAAAACAATATACAGGGTGATAGGAAAGCCTATCAAGAGGGAGAAAAACGTGAAATGGCGAAAAAGGCCGTGTCTGTCTGTCCTTA
>JAKLQB010000123.1 GCA_022013615.1 Desulfobacterales bacterium
AAAGGTGCTAATAAATCCCCTCTATCTCCCCTTTACAAAAGGGGAGAACTTATACTTCCCCCTTTAATAAGGGGGATCGAGGCCTGCCCTGGTGCGACTTGGCGGCCATATGTCGTAACCTAATGAAGCAGTTATGTGCGATCAACCCCTCTCGCAACATATCAAGGCCAGGTCTGGGCCAGGGGGGATTTCGTTCGATCAATGTGGAAAGATCTGCCTATTTAATAAAGTGCCTGTAAATGAGTTATGAAAGACGCTTTGTAGTTTTACAATAGCCTTGTGTGCCAACGTAACTATCGAAAATCTACGGGTTTGTTTCGCTCGATTAGGGTACGACTTAAATTGGGTTCAAACGTATGACATTATCTATTTTGACCCATCCATATTGGCTGCTACAATGTTTATGGCTGACGGCTGATCAACTAATTACACGTAACTTCACCTACTTAAGTGGTTTTCAATTTGCCTGGTAATTTGGCATGGACCTTGCGTGTAGTTATTCGGTTACCGGAAAAAGAGAATAGAGATCATATGTCTGAGTTTCAGGAGGGACGGAATTGAAGGATTCTGCTTCACGTGAAAGCATTCTTGCGGATCCAAATCCCCACTTAGAAAACCCTGACATCTTAAGCAAGCCAGAAAATGAGAACAGATTCAAGGATATCATTGGCCAAAGCGAGAAGATGCAAAAGATTTTCAGGATTATTGAAAAAGTAGCAGACAGTGACAGCACAATCATAATTCATGGGGAAAGCGGGACCGGAAAAGGGTTGGTAGCCAGGGCAATTCACCAAAACTCCCATCGAAAAAACAAACCATTTATCCCGATCAATTGCGGAGCCATCCCGGAAAATTTATTAGAGAGCGAATTATTTGGACACGTGCGAGGTGCCTTTACCGGTGCAACCTCACCCAAGCCCGGAAAGTTCGAACTGGCTGACGGAGGGACCGTTTTTTTAGATGAAATAGGGGATATGAGCCCTGAACTCCAGGTGAAAGTATTAAGAGTGTTGGAGGACAAGGAATTTGAGCAGGTTGGTGGTTGCAAGACCATAAAGGTTGATGTAAGAATTATTGCAGCTACTCATAGAGACTTGGAAGAAGAGGTTCAAAAGGGAAATTTTCGAGAGGACCTCTATTATCGTCTCAATGTAATTCCTGTCTACCTTCCCCCTTTAAGAGAACGCAAGTCGGATGTACATCTCCTTATTCATCATTTCCTTGAACACTTCAACACAAAAAATAATAAGCTGGCTGAAGGGGTATCTGAAGAGGCCATGCAGATCATGATGTGTTATTTCTGGCCCGGGAATGTAAGAGAGCTTAAGAATATAGTAGAAAGGATTGTGGTCCTAAAAGGGGCAGGCGAGATATTACCCGGAGATTTGCCGGAGAGCCTGAAGCTGCGAAAGACCCCTGCACCGCGATCAAACATAGATATTTCAGACGACGGGATATGCTTGAACACCGCTGTGAGCGAATTTGAAAAAGCCCTTATACTCCAATCTCTGGAAAAGACCGAATGGATAAAAAACAAGGCTGCCAGGCTTCTCAAACTCAACAGGACAACTCTTGTTGAAAAGATAAAAAGGCACCATTTGGAAGAATTAAAAGAAGTCTCTATGTAACAAAGCCGCAGCATTTATTTGTCCTGTGGTGTCAAATACCTGACACGAAATAATTAAGATTTGACAGAATCATTGCACATGTCCCCGCCTTTCTTGTTTTTCACCCGGAAACCCCTGAATTCTCACCCCATTTTTACCTGAACGTAATGGCATAGTTCTTGCCATGATTATTAGTCGTGATCACCTTATTTAGAGTTACGAGTTTCGGGTTACGTGTTACGGGTTAGGATTTACTTCCGCATTAAACCCCCAGCACGTCGCCAATCGATAGCATCTTTTTTTGAAGGAGAGCAATAAGGAATGAACCAAACTGATTCAACAGGAAAGGTTATAAATTTTCCAGGCAAAACCGTTTCGAAGACCGGCCTGATTGGCCAAACGAAGACCAGGAATCACAACTCAAATACACAGGTAATTGCCATAACCAGTGGCAAGGGTGGCGTCGGCAAAACAAATATTGTTGCCAACCTTGGATTTGCACTCAGCCAAATGGGGAAAAGGGTTCTTATTCTCGATGCCGATTTAGGATTGGGTAATATTGATGTCCTCTTAGGGCTTAC
>JAKLQB010000124.1 GCA_022013615.1 Desulfobacterales bacterium
ACGTTGTACCGATGCGCCCTACATTCTCTCTGACAGACGCTTCATCGAATAAATCCCCTCAAGCCCAGGGATTGTATTCCCTCGTTTGTCATGTTTACACTCGAAATGCCCTTTGAATCGTTGGAAATGGCGATTTATAAATGCCTTTGTGCCGATAATCCCACTGTCAGTGAAATATCTGGTCCTGTACCTGAACCTGTCAACCTTGTTCAGTTGGAAATCCCTCTCTTTTTCCTTTTCGAGCCCATCAAGGCCCCCTTTTTCATACACGAATTTTCGATAATATTTCAGGCGCTCCCTTTCCCCTTTAACACCTGCCCCGTGCAATTCACGCAGTGACAGCGGAGGACATTTAAGAGTGTTGGAGCGTATTTCACTGGGGCCAAATTCCGCAAGCCCGAAATCAAGGGACAAGAACCGATCCTTGTTTCCTGTTTGTACATGATATCCGAGGGAGCAGAAGCGATATTCCTCAGGCCTTTTCACAATACCTGCACGTACCGGGTTGAGATCAATGTAGGCAAGACAATTGACAAGTGTGTCACCGTTTTCAACGATAACGCTTTTAAACCGTTCTGCCCAGAAAAAACCTTTGCGATTGTGTAACTTATTATAAAATCGGGAGAATCCCTGCTTGATCTCTTTTACGTATTCTGAAAGTGATGCCCACTTTAGCCTGAAGAGAGGGATCTGGCCTTGGGAGAGTTCCCGTTTATTGTCATCTCCGTAGTAAAGCTTAAATCGTCGTTTGATCTCATCATCCGTGAATTCAGTGCCTGGGCACATTCTCACCAGGAGGTGAAAATGCGTCCCCATGAGGCAAAAGCCGAGCACTTCAGCAAAATAGACAGAACTCAGGTGCCTGATGAGCGCGGCGAAAAATTCATTTTCCACATCTCCTATGACAAGCCCGTCCAGGGCGGTCCGTGAAATAATATGATAAACAGCCGGTTCGTCGTTGATAATCATTCTGGCAATTCTTGGCATGTTTTTCTACCTCCGATACGCATTATTTTCGTTTACCGCAGGCTACGGCAAAAAACAGCGTCTGTCAAAGCATTATTTGCCTGTCCCCTATTCATGGCATTTCTATCTCCAGGCCCTTGTTATGCGGTGTTTCCGATAAAGTCTGCAGCGAATGATTCTTTCAAAGGTCCCACAATTGGAGATAAATCGGATACCGGAACAGTATCAAATGCGAGGCCATTCTTTTCTGCCTGCCTCTTAAAAACATTTTTGGCAAGAGAATCTTCTTATATAATAAGTTTTGTGGGTATGCACTTGACTCAAGTCACTACTATATATTGTGCTCGGTAATCTCGTCGACAGGATCGATGTCAAGGTTGTCCGTTCCCAGAAAAAATGACAAGGCCGGACCTTTTAGCCTGGCAGCGGGGGTAAAATCCGCCATCATGGCTTGCTGCACCGGCCGGTAGAATCCGTAGTTCTAAAATGGGGACAATAAAGCCATTTGCTACGGGGATTCTCGCAGGCTGTCGATACATTAGCCTCGATTTTAAACCACTCCTGGGATTCTATCAACGTGTGAGGATAATTTGTAGCCATGGAAATAAACACTACATGTTGTGGTCGCTGGAGTTAAGTGCATACCCACGATAAGTTTTTCAGCCCATTGGCCTTTAGTGCCCCATGCTTCTCTGAAAAGAGCTTCAAGATCGCTTTCATGCGGTGCTTTATCTACTACCCTTGATAATACATGTCCAAGTACATATGCGCTAGCCGCATCAATAAGTACATAAATATCATAAGGTTCATCCTTTACAAACAAAAATGACTCATTGACTCTAATAGCTATCCAAACCTCATTTACTCTAAACTGATCAGGAGTAAGCATAATTGAAATTCCTTTTCACAGTATATCTTGGTCTAAAATTCATCATATTCATTCAACTATCAGTCCATAAGTCGAAAAAGAAAACATAAATTTTATCATTTTTCTGAGGCGTACTAACTCATCACCTGCACCCAAAGCAACAAGGAATCCGCAGAAGCCCCGTAAACACCGCAGTGGGTAGATGGCAAAAACGCCGGTGCTTTAGGTGTCAGAGTGCATGAGCTTGTTCGGCGCAGCCGTTCATTTCTTTTTAAATTGCGATTTAAGTTTTTGATATTTCCCTGGCATATTCCCATCACGCATACTTCTGGGTAGGAGCCGCTTGGGATTCCACCATAGTTTGTTATTGAAA
>JAKLQB010000125.1 GCA_022013615.1 Desulfobacterales bacterium
ACAGGATAAACAGGATTAACATGATAGTTTTTTCATCCTGTTGATCTTCTATACTATCCATGCCTGCCCCGCGGAACGCGGGGTTATCCTGTCAAATATTTTTCCTCTGGTGAACTGCTGCTACAATATAGGTAGTTCTTCGGTTATTCTGATTTACCGGTGTTTCAGTCCCAGCCTTTCCCGACACTCCTCCACCGTTGCCACCTCCCGGCCCTGGTCACGAATCATCCTTGCCGCTTTTTCCACAAGCTCGCCGTTTGACTTTGCCATCACACCCGAAGAAATATAGAAATTGTCCTCGAGACCGACCCGCACATTTCCTCCCAAGGCGATGGCCGTAGCCACCATGCGCCATTGGTCATGGCTGATACCGATCACCTCCCAGTCGCTGTTGGGCGGCAGCAGTCGTACCTGATGGGCCAGATTATCGGCCGTGGGAGGCATGCCTCCAAGCACTCCCATGATCAGGCTGAACTGATAGGGAGGAGTAAGAAGGCCCATGTCAATCAATGGAAAACAGTTTCCGATGTGCCCTGAATCAAAACACTCCATTTCCGGTTTGACACCGTTTTCTTTCATGGCTGAGACAAGCGGCGTGATCTCAGAAAAGGGGTTGGCGAACACGAAATCGAAAACAAAACCTTTTTTGCCTGGATGGTATTTAGCATAATTCATGGAGCCCATGTTCAGGGCGCCAATGGCAGGTTTAATCTCCTTGACAGGCGCAATCTTTTTCTCTACCGGGATTCCTACAGCGCCTGTTGAGAAATTGATAATCACCGGACAGGCCGCGGTGACGGCATCATAGATATTCCGATAGTCCTCCACCTCATAGCTGGGGACGCCGTCCGGGGACCGCGCATGGATGTGGACCACAGCCGCACCCGCGTCATAGGCCTTTTTGGCCTCGGCCGCATAATCTTCCGGTGCATACGGGATTGCCGGGCACTGATTCCTGTTGGCAACCACGCCCGAAAGGGCACATGTGATCATGCACGGCCGCTCATAGTTGTGATTTTCGGTGATCCAGAATGAGGTCATATTCACCTCTACTTTCCCTTAAAGTTAGGCGTTCTTTTCTCCATAAATGCCATCATGCCTTCCATGGCGTCTTCGGTGGAGATGGCCCTGCCCAGTGCCTCGCACAGATAATCCACCGCCTCTTCAAAGTCCATATCGCTCATTGTGCGAAATGCCTCTTTCCCGATGCGTATTCCAATAGGGCTCTTGGAGGTCAAAAGTTTTAGGGTTTCTTGAATCTCATCATCCAGCCGTTCCGGTTCCACGGCCCGGGTGATGAGGCCCATACGCTCTGCCTCGGGAGCCGGAATTTTACGACCAGTCAGGACCATATCCACTGCCTTTTTCCTTTGCACATTTCGATAGAGCAAGGCCCCGACCATCATGGGGAAAATACCTACATTGACTTCCGGGGTACGGAAAAATGTGTCATTTCGAGCAAGGATAATATCGCATGAGAGCATCAGGCCCAATCCACCGGCAAGACATGGGCCATTGACCCTTGCAAGCAAAGGTTTCCCAAATCTTGCCATACTTTTGAGTAACTCGGCGTAATTCCTGGGGCCTGAAAGTCGGTCTTCCCCTTCCCCGGCCAAGGTAACGGCCAGATCGGCCCCGGAACAGAATGCCTTTTCTCCTGCCCCTGTAATACAGACAGCACGCACATCTTCATCCTGGTCCGCCCTTTCCAGATAATCCATAAAGGCCGTAATCATCTCCTGGCTTATGGCGTTTCTTCTTGACTCGCGGTTGATAGTCAAAATGGCCGCACCGTCTTTCACCTCGTACAGAAGTTCATTATTCATTTTCCGGTTCCTCTTCTTCGATCTCCACCAGAACGTCTCCCGGAGCCACCTTTGCGTCTAAGGATGTGTTTATCTTTATTACTTTGCCGTCTGAAGGCGCTACCAGCGTTGTTTCCATCTTCATGGCGGATACCACAATCAGCCCCTGGCCCTTTTTCACAATGTCTCCTTCTGCGACCAAAATCCGCACCACGATGGCAGGCATGGGCGGCGTTACATCTCCCGGGGTTTGTTCAAGGCCGCTGCGCCTTGCACGACGTAAAGGTAATTTATCGGCATCCTGAACAAGAAAGCTCCGGCCGTTTACAAAAACGTGTTTCCCCTGCCCTGACTTGGCCACAAAGGCTTCTGTTGACTTGCCATCCACAATCAGTTGCAAGCGATTATCCGTGATAGTCTGGAAGCGAACATCATATGCCTTTTCGCCGATGGTGAATTCAGCATTTTGTTCCCTGCCCGAATTGGACACATCCACGTCAACGGTTTCTTCTGATATTTTAAGACGAAATTTTTTCATAATCCTGAGCACCGGAAGTTATTGATACCCTAATTGAACCAAAAGGTGCTAATAAATCCCCTCTATCTCCCCTTTACAAAAGGGGTGGACTTATGCTTCCCCCTTTAATAAAGGGGGATCGAGGGGGATTTTGTTCGATCAATGTGGAAAGATATCCGCCTGTTTTATAAAGTACCTATGAATGAGCCAATGACCAAATTTACAAAATAATTTTCAGACCTGTAGGGTGGGTTGAGTTTGATCAACAGTTTTGTTGGGTTTCGTCCCTCAACCCAACCTACAAGACATCACAACAGCGCCATATACTCAAAGACGAAACCCACCAAATCGGCTATATTCTCCATTCTCCAAGAGTCTCCCATGGCGTCGGCCATCCTCTCTCTTTTACTGCTGCCGATGGTTTTCCCGAAGAAATCAACTCATCCACCACATAAGCAATCCGTGCCAAGTCCGCATCTTCCATATTCTGAGTCCAGTTTGCAAAGTTCCGGTCAATGAAATCGGTAGAGGTATTGCCTTCAACAAACTCCCGGGATCTGAGTACATCGATTAGAAAGGGAATGGTTGTGCGAATCCCTAAGATGACGTAGCTTTTAAGGGCTCGTATCATGCGCCTGCGGGCCGCTTCTCTCGTTCCTGCCACGATGATCAGCTTGCTAAGGATGGGATCATATTCCACGGGGACTTCAAATCCTTCGTGCACGCCGCAGTCATTCCGGATACCCGGGCCCGCAGGTTCCCGGTGAACGACTATGAGTCCCGGTGAAGGGAAAAAATTGGCCTCCGGATCCTCCGCATAAATACGGCACTCAATGGCGTGTCCCCTCCGAATGATATCTTCCTGTTTGAATGTCAAGGCTCTGCCAGCAGCGATTTCCAGTTGCTCCCTTACAAGATCAATTCCAGTGGTCATCTCCGTGATCGGATGCTCCACCTGGAGGCGCGTGTTGACCTCTAAAAAATAGAACTGACCCGATTGGTCTAATAGAAATTCTACGGTTCCCGCGTTGACATATCCCGATGCCAGAGCTGCTGACACGGCAGCCTTTCCCATGGCATCGCTAAGGGAAGGCGTCATGGCAGGGGATGGAGTCTCCTCAATGATCTTCTGGTACCTGCGCTGTATGGAGCACTCCCTCTCAAACAGGTGTACAACATTGCCATGTTGATCGGCCAGGATTTGAAATTCCACGTGGCGAGGCGCTTCCAGGCACTTTTCCAGGTACAAAGAACCGTCGCCGAATGCCTTTTCTGCTTCACTCGCGGCAGAGAGACATGCGGCCTCCATTTCCTCGCGGCTTGAGACGACCCGCATGCCTTTACCGCCTCCGCCGGCAACGGCCTTCACAAGCAACGGATATCCCATTCGCCCCGCTTCCTCACACAGAAGCACAGGATCGGTTGTCGCTTCCATCATCCCGGGAATCACAGGGACTCCGGCTTTTTCCATCATGGTCCGCGCCAGGGTCTTATTTCCGAGTTCCCGTATGACACGGGAAGGTGGTCCTACAAAGGCTACCCCTGCTGCCTCGCAACGCTCTGCAAAATCCGGGTTTTCAGCCAAAAACCCGTAACCCGGATGAATAGCCCCGGCACCTGAATTCCGGGCTGCATCAATAATTCGGTCGATATTGAGATAGCTCCTGGAAGGCTCCGATTCTCCCAAGAGGACCGCCTCATCAGCTTCCAGGACATGGGCGCCGGCCGCGTCAACGTCTGAAAAAACTGCGACCGTTTGAATGCCCATTTCCCGGCAGGTCCTGATGATCCTGACGGCTATTTCCCCTCTATTGGCAATAAGTATTTTTTTAAACATGATTTGCTCTTTTACATAGGTGCAGGGCGCAAGGAAGGAATCTTTGCAATCATGAGTTTCTTTTTTGAAAACTAAAAACACTCATCCTCATGCGCTTAGTGTCATGCTTTATACCTTACGCCTTATGCCTTACGCCTCACTTACATTCTGAATGTTCCATACCCATAAATATCATCCCTCAGCGGTGCATTCAACGCCGCCGAGATAGCCAGACCCAGCACGTCCCTGGTCTTTGCAGGATCAAGGATTCCGTCGTCCCACATATTTGCTGTTGAATAATACGCATTTCCCTCTCTCTCGGCAGAGACGATGATTGGTTCTTTAATTTGTCGCACCATCTCTTCAGGAAGAGGTGGCTGTCCTTCCCGGGCTAATTGATCGTTTTTCACAGTGATCATGACATCTGCTGCCTGCTCTCCGCCCATGACGCCGATCTGGGCATTGGGCCACATCCATAAAAAGCGGGGTGAATAGGCACGGCCGCACATGCCGTAGTTTCCGGCACCAAAGGAGGCCCCTATAATGACTGTGAATTTGGGGACCGTGGCCGTAGATACCGCGTTGACCATCTTGTGCCCATCCTTGGTAATTCCCACGCGTTCGTACTCTTTTCCAATGATGTAGCCGTTGATGTTCTGGAGAAACACAAGAGGGATTCCCCGTTTATCGCAAAGCTGGATAAACTGGGTGGCCTTCAAAGAACTGTTAGAGAAAAGAACGCCGTTGTTCCCCAGTATTCCCACGGGATAGCCGTGGATATAAGCCCAGCCGCAGACTATGGTGGGCCCGTAGAGGGCCTTGAATTCAAGGAATTCACTGCCGTCAACCATACGTGCGATGACTTCCCGAACGTCATAAGGCGTGACAAGTTTTTTGGGGACAATGCCGTAGATTTCTTTTGGGTCATAGAGCGGGGGTTTGGCTTCCCTTGTCCCGATATCCGCCTTTTTGGGAGGCGGAAGATTCCTGACGATCTGGTGGATGATCTCAATACAGTGGGCATCATCCTCTGCAAAATAATCGGAGACCCCTGATTCCCGGCAGTGAACATCAGCCCCGCCCAATTCATCGGCCGTGACCTCTTCGCCCGTCGCGGCCAAAACAAGGGGCGGGCCGCCCAAAAAAATGGCCCCGGTGCCTTTGACATGGACTACATCGTCGCTCATGGCCGGGATATAGGCAGCACCTGCCGTGCATAATCCCATGACTCCACAGATCTGGGGAATTCCCATTTTAGAGAGGACGGCCTGGTTGTAAAATATACGACCACCATCATCCGCATCCGGAAAGATCTCGGACTGGAGGGGCAAAAAGGCGCCGCCCGAGTCAACTAAATAGATAATGGGGAGCCGGTTTTCCATGGCAATGGCCTGGGTCCTGATCCCCTTCTTGACACCCATAGGATAGATGGTCCCCCCCTTTATCATGGAATCATTGGCATGGACGATCACCTCACGGCCTTCGACAATTCCTATCCCGGTAATGATCCCCGCGCCGTGGATCTTCTTGTCATACATGCCCTTGGCGGCCAAGGGAGCTATCTCAAGAAAGGGGGTATTCCGGTCAAACAGAAGTTCCAGGCGTTTTCGGACCGGCAGTTTGTTTTGCTCGGCCAGTCTGGCCCTGGCCTTTTCTGAGCGCTCGTTTATTGAAATTTCCAGCTCTTTTCCAAGGTCATCCACTAAGGCTTTCATGACCTTGTAATTTTCTTTGTATTCCTCACTGGACGTATCTACTCTTGTTTCAATGACTTCCATATTGCTTCCTTTCGGCGATCAGCTTTATGTAAAGTTATTTTGTGTATTCTGCCGATAGCTGACAGCTGAACGCTGAGTGCTTATGTCCCTAATACTTCATCCGCGATCTTCATGCGGGATATCTCCGAAGAAGTTCCGGCGATCTGAAGATATTTTGCATCGCGATAACCCCCCTCAGCCGGGTTCCCACGGATGTAACCCTGTCCACCTAAGATCTGAAGGGCATGGCTTGCCACCTCTTCGGAGGATTCTGTACAAAAAACCTTTGCGCAATGCGAAAGTACGCCGGCCTCACTGTCTCCTGCTTCCGTCATCCATGCGGCCCTGTACGCTAATAAGCGGGCCGTCTGCAAAAGGGTCAGCATCTCAGCAAGCTTAAAAGAAACCTCCTGGTAGGCGATGATCGGCTTGCCTCCGCTCAAATGGGCCTTTGCGTAGTTAACTGCCTCATCATAGCTTCGTTTCATCTGGCCCAGGCCCGCTGCTGTAAGGATCTGGTCCTCCCACGTGCGAACGGTTGTAAGATGTTCTTCTCCCTCAAAGGGACCTATGATACACGCTGAAGGAACGGAGCAATTCTCAAGCGTGATGGCGGAAATGGCCGTTCCATTATATCCAAGCGTGGAAAGCCTTTGATCAATTGATAGCCCATCACTGCCTTTCTTTATCAGGAAAAAAGCAACTCCATCCACTGTCTTTGCTGCAACCGCGATCCAGTCCGCAATGGGGCCATTAACCACATGTCCCTTTGATCCGGATACCTTGAAACCACCATCATTATATACACCTAATGTAACCAACGGATCGTTCTCAATATTCATGCCCCTCTCGGAAAGGGCCACTGTCCCAATAACCCGCCCTTCCTTCAAGAGAGGGATGATTTCATCCTTCTGATCAGGCGTACCATAAACTGCCACTAAGCGCCCGAAGATCCGCGTCGTCACCTCCACGGTTAGAAAAAGCGAAGGAGAGATCGCGGCTAAGCCTTCTTGCGTTGCTGTGAGCGATACACTATTCTTCCCGTCATCCAGTCCAAGTGTCAGATACCCTGCCTGTCCGAGGATTTGCATCCACTTCAGGGTCGCCTCACGAATCTCTTCAGCGTCTCCGTTTTCAAGATTCGCAAGAGCGGCCCTGGATTCCGGATCGAATAGCCCTTTAATCTTCTCGCAAAGGGCCCTTTCTGTTTCATCAAAATCGAAATTCATAGCTTTCCGTTCCTTCGAGTTGCGTTTTTATGCTATTTACTCAAGAAAATGTCATAATTCACCATAGACATCCACATATGAAACTTTTTGCTTTCCGCCCTTTTATCCCGTTAGTATTAGCGGGGCTCAGCGGAATGCAAAAAATAATTAAACTCAGAGCTCTTTGCTACTCTGCGGTGAACTATTTCCTTAAATCAGCTTTGATATAATCTTCTTTGTGATTTCCGATGTGCCGCCGCCAATAGGTGCCAGCCGACTGTCTCTGAAATTTCTTTCCATCTCATATTCGTGACAGTATCCATACCCTCCGTGCAGGACCATTGCATCGTTGGCCGGACCGAGACTCCAATCGCCGATAAAGAGCTTGGCGACAGCCGCCTCCAAATGATTCAGGGGCCTTCCCTGATCCTTGCACCAGGCAATGCGGTAGACCAGAGACCTGGCCGCTTCGATAAAAATCTTTATGTCTGCCAGTTTATGTTTAATAGCCTGGAATTGGGCAATGGGGCGGCCGAACTGGTAGCGCTCCTTGGCATATCGTATGCATTTCTTAAACACATAGGTCATGCCACCGACAAACGGGGCCAAAAGTGCGCTTCGATCCCATTCCACGGTCTGCAAGGCCATGAGGAAACCGGCCCCTTCACGGCCTATCAGGTTATCCGCCGGAATCTGGCAGTCTTCGAAAATCAACTCCGAAGTATGAGAGGTCCTGACCCCCATTTTGATGATATTTTTTCCTGCGGAAAAACCAGGGGTCCCCTTTTCCACGATAAAGGCTGAAACCCCGGCATGTTTCAATTCTTTCTCTGTCTTCGCGTAGACAACCGCCACATCAGCGACAGGACCATTGGTGATAAACATCTTATTTCCATTTAAAATATACTTATCTCCACGCTTTTCGGCACGCGTGGTCATGGATGCCACGTCAGAGCCCGCACCCGGTTCGGTCAGCCCCATGCACCCGATCCACTCGCCTGATGCTAACTTTGGGATATATTTTTCTCTCTGGCCATCTGTTCCATGGGCGAAGATAGTATCTGCACAAAGAAAGGTGTGGGCCCCATAGGCAAGAGTCAGTCCGCCGTCTACGCCTGCTTCACCCAATGCCTCCCCGGCCAGCACTGTGGTGATGACGTCCGCGTCGCTTCCTCCAAGGCTTTCGGGAAAATGTAGCCCGAGAATGCCAAATTCACCCAGTTTTCTGAAAGACTGAAAATCAAATTCCCCCTTAAGTTCATGTTCCTGCACTCTTGGAACAATCTCTTTTGTGACAAAGCGAATAACCTGCTCCTTAAACATCATTTGCTCTTCGGTGAAAGAAAAATCCATAATCTCCTCGATTTAAATGCGCTCAGATTTCAACATTCAGGAAAAGAAGAAATGTGCAATAAAACAGTTTCATATCACTGACCGTTGATCGCTGAATGCCTGTTTCTCTTCTGGTTCCTTGCCCCGTTTAAAAAGACCTCCAAAATGCTATCTGCTTCTATCCTTTCCTTCTGCGCATCATCCTTCCAAAGATCGATGCTATTTAACTGGTACAATAATTTGCCTGTCCCTATTTTTTCAATTGGAAATGATTATTAATAACGATCTAAATTAATATCGCCTCTTGGGCAGACTGAATTTTCTCATATTCATGTCCGTGAATCGACCGGGTTTCCCAGAGGTCTACTGCCTGCTGCATATTCAGCCACAGTTCAGGTGTGGAACTAAAGACTTTGGCCAGCCGAAAGGCAATATCAGGCGTCACCCGCCGACGCTCATTAACAATCTCTGAAACAGTTCTTCGGGAAACATCCATCAACTGGGCCAGTTGTATCTGAGAGAGGCCTGTTTCCGGCAATAGGTCCTCACGGATCAACTCACCGGGATGGGTTGGTTTTCTGATCCTATTTTCCATGGTAATCCTCCAAATCTACATTAAAAACATCGATATTTTCAAAACGAAATGTTATCCGCCAGTTTCCTGTCACCCTTATGCTATATTTTCCCTTCATCTTTCCACTCAGTAGATGGAGTCTGAAACCAGGTAATCCGAGGGCTTCCAGGGAATTGGCAGCATCTAACACATCTAATCGCCTTCGAAGCCGGTCTGCCATATCGGGGCGCACACCTTTTGTGCTACCTTTCAAAAATAATTCTTTAACGCCTTTGTGCCTCCAGCTCTTGATCATAAATATTTGTAACGCAAAAAGTTACAATTGTCAAGACCAATCTCTTCGCTCTGCTATAGATTTTCAGATATTTAATTTCACAAGGCTAAGGGAGGAATCCTGGTAAGTCGTACATGTTCAACCATACATTTAGCAATCCAGATCTTCTTGCCTGCATCATTATCATACGGTTACCCCAGATTTATCGTTTTGTTTCTTCCAATAACGCCGGTATATCCATTTTGCCCGATGCTGAATGGGGAGGTTTTGAACACGCTCAATCCATCTTCCTGTCGCCTCGAGTGCCCGCTGGAAGGCCATCTTCGTCACACACCACTGACTGTTTGTTATAGGATCGTAGGCTTGATTGATGAAACTCTGTTCCAGTGAATCTCGCTCCTCCCTGAAAGCCTCAAGCCGGGCCGTGTAATCCAATAAAACCGAACGGTGCAACATCTCATGATACCACCACAAGGTAAGGGGATTGAATGTGCCGTCCGGGACAGGGCCTATGTCAGGCAACACTTCCTTCTCAAACGTGATGGGTTTAAAGATCCCAGTGCAAGGTGCAGAGGTACCAGTGACCCAATAGATCTGTTTATCCTTTTTAAGATAGGCCACTACGGAGCCTGTGGATTGGGTGGCGTTTCTGGTCAGCGTGTTTGCGGCGTGGGCGCACAGGCACCTGGCCAATATGTGGGAGTCGGGACGATAGCTTGCTGTCTGATGATCGCGCAGTATCTTAATGGCGGAGGATACACCCAGCTCACCCTTTTTGGCGGCTACAAGGCTCAATGAACGCTTTCGTCTGCGGCGAGAAGCTGAAAAGGTGGTAAACAACCGGTCCGAAAAACAGCGTGCAAAATGAAAGGTCTCTCCTTTCTTCAACAGGCCTTTCTGTCGGGCCGTGTCTATGAGGTCAGGATGACACTGATCGAATTCTCCACCAATGGTCAATCCGTTGCTGATGGTGTAGACATCTTTAACCTTAAGTGCGGCCCAAAGGGGTCCGGCTGTTTCCAGAACCCAGGCTTCATCGGGGTTCGCCACAATAAAACTATTATGATAGACCATCCGCCTATCTTGGTACCCGCAAATTCCTCCTTGCCCGTGGTCCGAAAGCAGCTGAACCATTGTCTCTAATGCATCGGCCGCCGTAGCCGACCTTTCCAGGGCCAGGCGCAAGAGGTCCATGCCTGTCAGACCTCCTTTCCTTGTCAAAGGCATCTTGGTCCATACAGCTTCGTTTCCGATAACCACCCCTTTATCGTTTGCTCCCATCTCGGCGCCCCACATCCAAAAAGGTCGGCTCAACAGTACAGCGTGAGTCTCCCTGACCTGTGGAATTTTAATGTATGTACATCGTAACATATTCCTTTCTGAATATGCCTGAGCGGGGTAATACTCTAAGGCCTGAGCTTCGTTGGGCTCCCGGTCGCTGTTCTTTCCGAATATTATCGAGCCATCCGCAGTGGACGGTGGCAGGGCTACGAATGTGTCACACATAACTCAGCGTTTTATCTTTCCTGGAAGAATAAACTCGTACCGCCTCCGCAAAAATTTTGTACTGATCCAGCAATCAAGACGGCGAAAGGCGAGAAATACGGTCCAGATGATTTTGTCCTCCTTATAATAATTTTGTACTTCTTTCACCGAAAGGGGTCTTAAATCATCAGTGATGTACTGGTTAATGATCTGAATTGTTTCCGGTACTAAATCCGGTCTCTGTTCTTTATAAAGGTTGGCCGTTAGGTCAATATAGACCGATCGCGGATTGTAGTACCTGTTCATCACATCCGAGAGAAACAGCCACCGGATGATCCAGCGCAAAAATGATGGTGCGCTTTGCAGGAACAATTCCGGATCCAGTTGCTCTTGGCCCTCTATCCGGTGAAGCGGTGTGCTGGTGTCGACATAGATCATTTGAGGGCCGGTCTCCCCTTCGAGCCAGACCCAGTTGGATATCTGACCGTCCAAGGCCAGTTCTATTGAAGGTCGCCTGGAATGATTAAAATGCCAGACTTTTTCAGTTTCAGAAACAATATGTTCGAGTAATGGATGTGTATCCTTACGGTCAAGGGTGTGAATGAGTTTGTGACTGAAGCGCGCTATCGGAAACTGCCTTTGCACTATATAGACCGAAACCGGTCGGTCTGTGACCTGGATGACGCATGTCCCATGTTCCGGCAGTTTCAAACCGGCTTTTGTCAACAACTGGCAGTATTTAATGTATTTTGATATATAGGTTTCGGCGGAAGCACGGTCGGAAAACAGAGGCATCCGTTTGAAAGCCAAATCGGTATAATCGGCTATCTGGAAGATAGTGGAGATTTCACCAAAACCGAGGATCGTAGCCGGGATCAGGGAACTTCCGAGGTTTTGAGGATTTAACCCCTTTTCAAAATGATATAGGAGCTCTTCGTTAATATCCATATATTCAGTCAATGTATGCGTAAAAAGTCGTTGAGTACGTTAAGTTTATGGATTAATACCGGCTATTTTGCTCCAGAAGTTCTCCATTTTACTTTTAGCTTTCACCAGAAGTGCCAAACGGCGGGCCGAAGTTAGGGCCTTATCAAGCTGTTCTATCACCCATTCCACCTTCTCCATTTCCATGACCAGTGGTGGCAGGAACTGACAAACAGAAGGGTCATTGTTGGCGAAGACCATGAGGAGCCCATGATCATAGGCGGTCTTGGTGAGAAGGGGTCCAAATAGCTTGTCTTTTAGTTCCAGTCCCATCAATAATCCAAGCTGACGCAAGCCCATTAAAAAGCTGGAATGCTTTTCCTTTAGAGTTTCAATGCCTTCAGAAAATCGACTGGCTAACTGGTTGACGTGATTCAGAAACTCGGGTGCCGATGAGATTTGAAGAACCCGCATAGCCAAACGGCAGCCGACCTCAGCACCTCCGAAGGTGGAGATGTGGATAAATGGATCCTTATGAAACACTGACTCTAACGGCCTCTTCATTACTGTAGCCGTAATGGGATACAAACCTCCGGACAGTCCCTTCCCTATGACTACCATATCCGGTACTACCCCAAAATGTTCAAAGGCCCATAGCTTACCGGATCGTCCCAGGCCTGTCTGGACTTCGTCGAGAATGAGAAGAATATTCTGTTCATTGCAAAGATCACGCACCGACGGGAGATAGTCCTCCTGTGGAATCACAACACCCAGGGTTGCGGGAACGGTTTCCAGAATAACGGCAGCTGTATCTTTATCTGCTGCGGCCGCGAGTGCGTCCAGGTTGCCGAAAGGGACCTGCACAAACCCGGGCGCTTGGGGTCCGAAAGGGGCCCTATATTTCTCATCCCCGGCGGCGAGGGCCAGCCCCGTATGACCATGATAACCACCCAGGGCAGAAATGATTTTACTCCGGCCGGTGTATGCCCGTGCCACCTTGAAGGCTAAATCCACAGCTTCTCCGCCCCCGACCCCGAATACAGTGTAGTCCAGGTCTTCCGGCATCAATTCCGCTAATAGTTGGGCTAAATCAGCTCTGGGTTTGCTCATAAGGTGGTGATTTCCGATGTCCCACTCATCGAGGGTTTCTTTCAAAAGATCGATAAGTTCCTGATTCCGGTGCCCCAGATTGAATACTCCCCCGTTGCAATGGAGATTGAACAATCGGTTTGTTTCATCTAAGTTCCATAGGTATGGTCCTTCCCTGCGGCCCATTACAAAGTTCATCCCATATTTTTCAAAGAAGGCTACCTTGCCATAGGACACATGGTCTCGGAAGGTGTCAATCGCTTGTTGCTTAATCATCGAGGCTTCCATTTTCAACTCTTTCCATTAATCTTTATAGCTGTAACGATTAGGTGCAGGGTTCATTGGTGGTGGTTTATTCATAATTTTCGAATCAATTTCTTCCATCGATAATGGCGATACCGATAAAAAATGTGTGCATATACCCATACAGATAGAGTCAACAGACCAGCTTTTATTTCAACCTGATCGGTATATTGGCACCTTTGATCCGCTTCTGGTTCTATTTTGATCAGATGATTCCAGATTTTAATAAGACCACCTTTCTCATTTGAGTATAGTTCCTTACTATGATTATCTAATAACGACACGAAGATAGTGTTTCCATGCAGGCAAAATATGGAAAAAGACAAAGCGAGTATCAATTTCTAATCCTTCGTAGAATTCTTCAGGCCAATTTTTTGCCCCTATAAAACCGAGAAAACCGCGTGTAATAAACAAAAATGTATCTTTTTTCTTGAGGGTTTTCCACGCTTTTTCAGCTGAAGTATCAAAATATGTTTGAATTGTAGCGATCATTTTCCTCCAGGAATATAACCCCTAAACCCCGCAGTTAGCACAATTTGTATTGTATTAATAGGCGTTTAGTGATGAAGCATGATCAAATGGTCAAAAGGAGGTGCCATCATGCTTCATCGCCATATTAACCAGTTTATTGAATATTGCCGACTGGCTGATTTTTCAGTACGTTCCATCCAGGCTTTAGCCATCCGGCTCAATGAATTCAAAACGTGCCTGAAATCTCAAAGAATCCGGTCCGTTAAAAAGGTCACTTACTGGCATCTGATTGATTTTGTGGCCGACTACAAAGCCCCCTCTATACACGTCATGTGGGTTGGGGGGACGGTCATAGCTAAATAAGTAACTCAGTTTTTGATCTGATAATTGTTTGACTTCGAGATTGCTTCGCCCTTGATAACAGCATACCCCGCTCCGGGCTGGGACATCCCCAGCCTTCTCGCCAACTCTCTTTGTGCAAACCCAAGTTCTCTATGCGCCCAAAAGCAAAAAAGG
>JAKLQB010000126.1 GCA_022013615.1 Desulfobacterales bacterium
AGAAAACAGGGGATAAGAGTGACAAAGAACTTCTCCAGGAATTACAACTGAAACACAAGCTGACATTCAGAATGCATTATCTCAAACCTGCAATCGAAGCTGGCTTGATTGAACTGACCATTCCCGAAAAGCCAAAAAGTCGTTTTCAGAAATACCGGCCTACGAAAAAGGGGCACGAGATATTGAGGATCAAGACTGAAAAATAGGATGAAATGTCGAGCATTACAAGCAGGCATCTCCCGCGCAAACGTTGGTCAATACGGTCAATGTGGGGAGGACATGCGGGACGTATTAAGGAATATTCAAAAGAAAAAGAGATTATTAAACGAGTTGGCGGTGCCAAAGGCGGGCATTGGGAAGTTATCATAAAAAAGTGAGATAAATATGAGCAAAAATAGGGTAAAGTCGAAACCGCAGGGATAAACCGCCATAGAGTTGGGGATTAAAGAGCCCGGGAAAATGGTGTCCAAATCTTGAGTTGTAAATAGCGTAATATTGGAAGGCGGCCATGACCGAGCATAATGGTAAAGAGCCCGCCTTTGAGCTTAGAGACGAAGCTTTAAGAGTTGCTTAAATTCAAGGAGGCATTTTATATGTGGTCCAAGTTGGCATTGCAGACCGATCTTTATCAACTCACCATGGTGGGTGGATATGTCTTAGAGGGAAAGAAGGACCAGTGGGCTAATTTCGACTATTTTTTCCGTAGTATCCCTGATGAAGGGGGTTACTGTGTACTGGCTGGCCTGGAAGATATAATTGACTACATACGGCAACTTCAGTTCACCCAGGAAGACCTATCCTATCTCGAGGGGCTGGGAATATTTCCCAAGAAGGTCCTGGCATATTTGGAAAGTTTCAAATTTACCGGGGACCTTTGGGCCATTCCCGAGGGAACTGTGGTCTTCCCCCATGAACCCCTGATCCGGGTGACCGCACCGTTGCCCGAGGCCCAGCTAATAGAAAGCACAGTGCTTAATGTGATGAATTTTCAGACGCTCATCGCCACCAAAGCGGCCCGTGTTTGTTGGGCGGCCAACGGGGATCCCGTGATCGATTTCGGCCTGCGAAGGGCCCACGGTCCCGATGGTGCTTTGATGGCATCCCGTGCCGCTTACATCGGAGGCGTGGATGGTACCTCAAATGTCCTTGCAGGCCGCCTCTATGGCATACCTGTGCGCGGGACCCACGCCCACTCCTGGGTGGAGAGCTTCCCACATGAGTTGGATGCCTTCCGCGCTTACGCGAAGGTCTACCCAAATTCATGCCTCCTTCTGGTCGATACCTACGATACCCTCCGCAGTGGGGTTCCACATGCCATCCAGGTGGGGCAGGAGCTAAGGGAAAAAGGCCATGAACTCTGGGGGATCCGCCTGGACAGCGGCGATCTGGCTTATCTTAGTAAAGAAGCCCGGCGCATGCTGGACGAGGCAGGCTTTCCGGATGCAGCCATCGTGGCCTCCAGCGATCTTGACGAATGGATCATAGAGAGCCTCAAGCGGCAGGGAGCACGTGTGGACGTATGGGGAGTGGGCACACGGCTGGTCACCTCATTCTCGTGCCCTGCCCTGGGGGGGGTCTATAAGCTTACAGCCATGGATGATGGCGGGGAGCATATGACACCCAAGATCAAGCGATCGGACAACCCCGAGAAAATCACCAATCCCGGCCCCAAGAAGGTGCTAAGAATGTACGATCAGGGGGGACGGATGCGAGGGGATGTGCTGTTCCTGGATGAAGAGCAAATTCCCACGGGACGTCCCCTTCGGGCATACCACCCCATGTTTCATCATGTTTTTAAGACCTATCCAAGACGCTTCAAGAAACAGGAGCTCATGGTCCCCATATTTCAGAAGGGCAAGTTGGTTTACCAGAGTCCTCCTGTCCATACGATCCGGGAACACACCCTGAAAAATCTGAAGCAACTGGATGCTGCGTACAAACGTTTCCGAAACCCACATACCTATCACGTGAGTCTCAGTCCTGCTCTGTTCAGAATCAAACAGCGCCTGCTGCGCCAGGCCGCGAAAACAGAAATGGTGGGCCCGGAATCCTGAAGCTATAATACCCTAACCCGGATAAACCGGAAAAGTGCCTAAAGTGAACTAAAGTTTGAAGTGCCTAAAGTTAAGGAGTC
>JAKLQB010000127.1 GCA_022013615.1 Desulfobacterales bacterium
CGCTCAACGCGTGCGCTATCTGTCCCTTGCGAAATACCTCGATTTTAACAGGTTCAGGATCCATTTCCTGAAACAGGGGCATGTAGCGCTTAGACCTCTCGACAGCGCGATCCTCAACAACAAACAAAGCATCCCATCCCCGGCAAGAGTCGTTAAGGCCGCGAGGAAGGCCACCATGGGCGGATGGTCAAAGTATCCCCACGCAAGGTGCCGGGAGAAAAGCACATAATGGGATTCATCCGTGCCAGGACCGAAACTGCCTCGTGGGTATTTCCGTTTTCTTTCCCATATGCTATGGTCAGCATAAAATACTGGCCCTGGGATAACAAATGAAATTTTTCCTAAGAACAAACGACCGAAAAACCTTCTGGATCCTGCTCCTCGTTCTATCGCTATGGAAAGCACTGTTAGCATGGAAACTCGATGTTTGTTATGACGAAGGGTACTATTTCTTTTGGTCACTTCACCCACAACTCAGTTATCTTGATCACCCCCCGCTCGCCGCATGGGCCATGGCACTTTCCCACTGGTTATTCGGAGATTCAATCTGGGCGGTTCGATGCTGGCCTCTCGCAGTGGGTGTCCTTTTTCCCCTTGTGGGCAGGGCGTTGGCCAGGGAGATGTTCGATGAGGAAACCGGCAACCGATCCGGTATTTTCCTGATGCTGTGCCCCTCTTTCGCCGGTACCGGGCTTTTGATGACACCCGATACCTTATTTGCGATGTTTTGGACTATCACCCTTTTTTTTACATGGAAGGCCATGGGGAACTCTGCCCGCAGCCTCTCATGGTGGGCGCTTGCCGGCCTGTTTGTTGGTCTGGGCCTGTTGTCCAAGTACAACATGGGGCTCTATTTTCTGGGATTGGGATTTTTCTTCCTGATGACGCCTGACAAGCGTAGAAATATTTTTTTCGGCGCACTCTTAGGCGGCATCATCGCCCTGATTGTTTTCATTCCTGTCCTTGTCTGGAATCTTGAAAATGACTGGATTTCCTTCCGGTTTCAACTTCACCATGGGTTTTCCGCAGATGGATATAAACCGTGGCAGACCTTCCCCGGTTACATCGGGGTTCTTTTGCTGGTGGCAACACCGCTTCTGGGAGGTCTAACCTTTTGGAGTTCGGCCAGGGGAATCGTTTCAGGAGATGAGAGAAGAAAATTTCTTGGAGCATTTTTTTGGGCCTTTGTGGTGTTCTTTGCCATTTCAGCTTTAAAGGGAAAGGTAAGTGCCAACTGGCCAATGCTTGCCTTTTTTTCAGGCGTGATTCTTGTTGCTGCGGATTGGGATTTCTATGGAAAGAAGCTACGTTGTGCAACGGTCAGCCTGCTCGTTTTCGTAATGTTTTTTGGGTTGATCTACTTTTCATTGCCTGCTGGTTTCGGAATTGCCGTGGGCGGGCGTTCTCTGGACATCATTAGAATGAAAGAATTCATCGGGGGAAAAGAAATTGCGAGCGTGGTGCAGAAGAAAAGAGAGGAACTGCATCTCGACTTCATTTGCATATCAAGGTATCAGCTTCTGGGAGAAGTCGCCTTCTATGCCCCTGATCTGCGGCCGCTCTTGTGGTTACGAAAGGAGGGCCCGGAACGATTCCCCTGGATTGACCATAAGAAATGGAAAGGCAAGTCCGCCCTTCTGGTGTCCCATAAGCCCAGGTCCTGGCGCATGTTCCGAAAAACCGAACCCCTTGGACAAATTGAGATTTGTTATAAGAAGTATCTTAAAAGGACTTTCTGTCTGTATAAAGGAATCGGGTACATGCCCTGATAGAACTTAGGGGCTACGCCCCAATTGGAATGTTGGCCCGCCCTCCCCGTCCCGAGACCGGGACGGGATCGGGAGGTGCAATTTGTTGTTGATTTGACGTATGTCATGGCACTTTAAATTTGATTTAAGACTCAGAGTGTTGAGTAGCGGTCTGGGCCAGGGAATAATTGGGTAAATAGTGGAATACTGCCTGCCTGTGCGTGTCCGCACGCAGACAGGGGTTATGGGAAAATGGTAAAGTGGGTTATTGGTAAAATTCAAATTTCGAGCGATAAATTCAACTGATACCACATCTTTGGGTATTTTCTCAATATCTTAAGGTTCTTACCGCAAAATGCGTTGGGTTTCGCTTACACTCAACCCAACCTACGACTGTTTGTGGCCATAATGAGAATCGCTGACCTCAATCCAGATAATTAGTGCCTGAACGAAAACCCCGTTCAGGCACGATTTTGGATTTTGGATTGCGGATTTTGGATTCAAAAAAGAAAGCAATTTCATTGGGTTTGAAATTTTCGAGTAAAACTGGAAAACCATATTTCGAGGTTTTCGTTCAGGCACTAATTACTAATAAATATCGTTACCTCTTTTTTAGTTGCTCTTTCCATGTCCAACGCGAGTTCAATAAATAATTGATAAGCACGCCGAATCCGATGCCAATAATGTTCGAGGCGATATCCCATAGACCTACACCACGAGCGAGAAACAGAAGTATACTATAGTTGACCATGCCAGCCAAACCCGCTGCAACATGAAAGCGCAGGAGTTTCCGCATCAAGCCTGCCTGGGAATTGCGATTCTTGAAGGTAATTACGTTGTTCAACATAAAGTTCCATAATATGGAAGACTCAATGGCGATAGGGGAAGAAAACTCCAAGGGGATTCTCAAGTTGCGAGTAAAAAGCAGATACAAGCCAAGGTTTACTATTACGCCGCTTGCACCAACGCAGGCGAATTTGATGAACTCTTCAGACTTGCGAAATCGAATTTTAAAGACATTAAGCAAGAATTCAACCTGATCGTTAAAACCGAGTTTTGATTCACCATTTTTGCGGTCAGGAAAGACGATAGGTACCTCTATGACACGTGCTTTGTTCTGAATCAACGCGAACAGCAAGGATGACTGGAAAGAATAGCCTTTTGTAGAAAGGAATGTGAGGTCGCATTTCTTGAGCATATCTGCCTTGATGCACCGAAACCCAGAGGTGCAGTCCCGTATTGGAGGGAATCCTCCGAGAAATCGTAGTAACCAGTTGCCCAGAACACTGATTAGCCTGCGGTAGAAAGAGAAATTTGGAGCGCTGCCTCCAAGAGCAAAGCGCGAACCGATCACCAGGTCGAATCCATGGCGTGCCAGGTCGATAAACACCGGTATCATATCCGGCGAGTGTTGTAAGTCAGCATCCATCTGTAGAATGTGATCTGGATTAAGCGCTTCCATCGCATGAGCGATGCCACGCTTGTATGCTTCCCCAAGTCCCTTTTTTTCACCGCTTATAAGATGCAGATTGGCAAAAGAATGCATGAGCTCTTTTGCCACATCAGAAGTGCCGTCTGGCGAATTGTCATCCACGATAAGTACGTGCAGTTCGTGACTTGAGATCTTATCTTGCTGCGCGAATATCTGCGGCAATAGAATCGGGATGTTACCGGCCTCATTGTATGTTGGTAAAACTATGACTGCCTTATTCATGGAATATTCCTTTACATCAGAAAGCGCTGGATATTACTTTTTGTATCTGAAGATAAAAACGGATTGTCTGGCGACGGTGTGATCGTTAAAAACTCTGATCCGCAAGCGACTTGCACGCCACCTATCTCATAACCATATCCAAGAATAAAAGATTTATCAATAAGAGAGCAATAGATGTTTTAATTATGAGGCATGCTGAATCCTTTTACCCTTAAAATAGAAAAAATCCGATTGAGCGCCCTTCGAAGGTCTTGTGAAAGTTGCGAAAATTTAGTTTGGGGAAATATGTTGATGTAGTTCGGGATATGATGTATTCTGAAAAAGGTTCCTGAACAAATTTGCGATTGACATCAATCTCCTTGTGTATGCTCATTACACGGCGTCCGAATTTCACGAGCACGCTGCAAAAGTGTACCAGTCAGGGCTGTATTAGAAAAATCCCCTCTCCGAGCCGTAGGCCCTACGAGCCGGAGGCCTCAATCCCCTGTCTGCGTGCAACGCACAGGCAGGCCCTTTCCAAAAGAGGGAAGAGTTCGGAATGTCCAATCTTATTGAGATGTTACCTTTACGAGACGTTAAGTTATGAAAAACGACCCATTCCAATTTATTCAGACAAAACAGCAAAGCCAGGTGGAGCCACAGGCGGATTA
>JAKLQB010000128.1 GCA_022013615.1 Desulfobacterales bacterium
AAAACGAAACAGTGGTATTCAACCTGGGGGTACTGGAATATGAGGCAGGAAACCTGAAGGGGAGTTTGAATTATCTTAAGATATATCTGGAATCACACCCAAAGGATGTTGCGGCCCACGAAATTGTATTCGATATATACAAAAAGCAGAACAATGTCCAGATGGCCTTTGAGGAGGCCCAGGTTCTTGCTGAACTGAGGCCAAATGAGATTGGCGCCTACAATTACATTTTTGATCATCTTGCTGCGCAGGGCAACTATGAGGACATCATCCGCATCATGGAAAAAGGTTTGGAAGCAAACCCGAAGCAGACAGATTTAAGGGGATACCTTGTATTGGCCTATCTGGAGACTGGAAAAGAAGAACTGGCAATTGAGCAGATAGAGAAGATCCTGAAAGTCAGGCCGGAGGATACCAAACTATTGCTACATCTGGCAAGACTCCAGGAGAAGCGGGAGGAATACTCAAAAGCCCTGGCGGTATATGAGAAAGTACTTGAAATATCACCCGACCATGAAGAAGCTCAGGAAGCCTATCTCAGGCTGAGGGTAAAGGGAGTCCGGGGTGAAGGGAAAGAATAGCAAGCCCCATTTTCATGTAACAGCCGGATTGATCTGGAAAAATGGCAAAGTGCTGATTGCGAAACGTCCAAAAGGAAGTCATCTTGAGGGATTATGGGAGTTTCCGGGCGGGAAACAGGAAAAAGGGGAGAGCCTGAGGCATTGCCTTGAGCGGGAGATCACGGAAGAACTGGGAATAGAGATAAAGGCTGGTAAACTCTTTTTGCCGGTAAAACATGAATATGATTACAAAGTGATTTCTCTGCATACGTTCAACTGCACTCTATTGACGGGCGAACCAAAGGCCTTGCAGGGCCAGGAAATCAGATGGGTGGATCCGGCAAGGCTTTGCGAGTTTGAGTTTCCCCCGCCAGACATGCTGGTGGTTAAAGCAATATGCCAGTCCTCTAGCGAGGCCAATGCCTCAAACCGACGAGTTTGTGTGCGTTTATCAAAATTTTTGCTTGAGGCGTAGAGATGCTGGCTGCTGGCTGCTCGATGCTGGATAAAGAAAAAAGAAATCCTTTAAAAATCCAGTATCCAGAGACCAGTACCCAGTATCACGGGTTAAGTAGCTGGAATCATAAATTTTTCAAAAACTTGACACAAATGTTAATATCTTGACCTATATAGACGGCTAGTAGCAAGGTTTAAAGGTTATAATGAGAATTGCTGAGGATAGAATGAGATTCTTGCCATGTTCATAGAATCGGTCGTAATACATAACAATAACTTCCCCAAAAGAAATCTATACCCGTTCAACCTCAGGGTATTTTGGGAAACAGACCGATTGGATTTTACTGCTAATGTAATTTTTTTTGTCGGTGAAAACGGCACGGGCAAATCTACTCTCCTGGAGGCCATAGCGAGAAACTATGGCCTGACTGTCTGGGGTGGGGAAAAAACGCATATTATTCACCATAACCCTTATGAAACAAGACTCCACAATTTCGTTTCTCTTAAAACCATTCAGCCCAGGGGAATAATACCAAAGGGATTTCTTTTCCGGTCTGAAAATTTTTTTAACTATGCCGCAAATCTTGATGACATGACCACGACCGATCCCGACATTCTCAAATACTACGGTGGTCTGTCACTTCACCAACAGTCCCACGGTCAGGCTTTTTTATCTTTCTTTGAAAACCGGTGTAGGATTAAGGGCCTGTATCTGTTAGATGAACCGGAGGCAGCGTTATCACCACTGAATCAACTTGCTTTCCTGAAGATACTTCAGATGATAACCGAGAAAGGAAAGGGGCAATTTATTATCTCGACACATTCACCAATTATACTTAGCTTTCCGGATGCTCAAATTCTAAGTTTTGATAGTATTCCCATAAAGGAAATAGCCTATGAGGCAACCCACAGTTACCGATTCTACAAGAGTTTCATGAATGACAGGGCCCCCTATTTACAAGAATTCAAGGCGGCAGGGGAGTGCAATAAGAAAGAGGATGATGGGTAAAACAACAAAATTCAATTTACCACTAAAACAGGCGGGGGTTTGTGCTGTTTAGTTAACGGGAGGAAATTATGGAAATTATCTGGTCGGCATTATTCGGGCTTCTTGCAATTGTTGGCCTCATTATGTTTATCGTCGTCGTTATTAAGCTTTTCAAGATAGAGGGGGCGCTCAAAGGGATCCTGGGGATAATCTGCGGAATCTACCCTTTTATCTGGGGATGGGTAAAGCACAAGGAACTGAAAATCACCAGGGTGATGGTATTGTGGACACTTTGCATTGTCATCCCTCTGGTCATTGGATCCATGTTTTTGCCCAGTACTCTCTTGACCATGGTAGGATCACTTCGATCTGCCAGCAATGTAGCTAAGACTTCCCCAACCATCACGCGAGAGATTCCCAAGAAACCTGGGCCAGAGGCCATATCTAAACCCGTCATACGTCCACCTGATCAGGTAACCGGGGAGAAACACACAGCAAACAAGCCAGCCAGCTATGATCCCGAGTTAAAAAAACTCGATGATTTTATTAAAAACAACAGCCAAAATGCAGATGCCTTTTACAATCGGGCCCTGCTGCATGAGGCTAAAGGGAATCTGCAGATGGCAGAAGATGATTATGAAAAAGCCATCGGCATTAACAAGAAACATGTGGATGCTTACTATAACCGTGGTCTTCTTTTTGTTAAAATGAAAAAATATGAACTGGCTGTGAAGGACTTTGACGCGGTCATAGGGTTGAACCCCCGTGCTTTTGATGCCTATTGTAACAGGGGGAATGTAAATTATCAGTTAAGCAAGAAGGATCTGGCAATAGAGGATTACAATGCGGCTTTGAAAATAACGCCGAATGATGCTGACGTTTTTTACAACAGAGCAATAGTCTATGAGGCCGATGGAGTGAGTTCAAAGGCCAATAGGGATTTCAAAAAGGCCGCAGCGTTGGGACATCAAAAGGCAAAAGAATATCTGCTGGGGCAAGGCAAAAAGGCTGCGGAAACGCAAGCCCGGGCGAAAACATCCCCCGTTGTGTGGAAAAAGGATCTTAAAAACGTGAAAATACCTGATACGGTTCCAGAGGGAATGATACAGGGTGAAAACTTCGCCTCCAAATCCGCCGAGTTTGCAAATGGCATTTTAACCATTCGCGACGGAGAGGATTTTTTCCCAGACCATGCCGTGATGATTTTTCTCTTTTTAAAAAAGGACGAGAAACCGGTAGGAAAGTCCTACAACATCAGCCGAACCAGTGGTTTTGGATCGCCGCACATCCACATGAAATGGAAGCCAGAAAACAGCAAAGTCCCCAAGACAAAAATATTTACAAAGGATTACTCGATGCTCCTCAATTTGGGGACAATTAAAAATGGTAAGCTGCCAGGCAAGATATATCTTTGTTTGCCGGATGAGATGAAAAGTGTCGTTGCAGGAAGCTTTACGGCTGTCGTCAAGTAACGTGGGGAGTTAAGAAGAAAAGTTCGTATGATTCGATGTAGCGCACATCCAGATTTCAAGTTAGCCGGGATACCGACTTAACAACTCAAATATTCGACGATCTCTGAAGTTGGCACTGTTTTTCTGCAAAGGAGGAAAGCATGGAAGTCTTAAACTGGAAGGACAGCGAGGACGTCAAGGTAGAAAAGTTCCCTTACAGGGGCAAGATGTACGATGTCACGGGCATTAGTATTCGCTGGCTTTCGAAGTTCGGAGAGGACGACATGGGTATCCCCGAATACGGCCTCAGATTTTTCACGGCCCAGCCTGGAGGTGAGATCCCTATACACAATCATTTCTATATCCAGACCATGTATATATTGAGCGGTCAGTTCGAGTGCTGGCGGTTTGACTCCGAAACCGATAAACTGCTAAAAAAATGGACCTGCGGCCCGGGTGATGCCATCTACGTGCCCAGCATGGAGCCACACGGCATGAAAAACCTGAGCGAGACCGAGCAGGCAACTTTTTTATGCTGCATCTGCAATGTTTATGAAGACGAAACCATTTGAGGCGGAGGGATACTTCCGAATTGCGTTGACGCATCCTGTGGAGCGACTTGAGGAGGCCATGGAAAGGTTGAGAAAATTTCTGGCCTAAAGAGTTTGCTGCTTTCGAGATCTCCTGACATAGAGGGTTTTTCCTTCACGCAATACGGTTGATGCAAAGGATCTCTCTCACATTTTTCCTTTCTCAATCTCCTCATAGAAATCCGGGGCCAGCCTTTTGACACAGGGTACGGTGTGTTTTGTCATGGGTAACCCCGTTTCTAAAAATAACGGATGTCCCATTCTCACCTATTGTGAGGGACCGAGCTCTTTTATCGCATCGTGGATCTTTTTTTTAAGGGCAGGATTATTGTCGGAAAGGCTATCGGCCTTTTGGAAATGAAAACTTGCTTTCTGCATTTGACGTAAGTTGCTAAAATAAAGGCCGAAATTATAATGGGCTAACGCCAGTCTGTTTTGCCTTCCGTATGAAAGGCCCAGGTGATAATAGACCTCGTTATCAACGGGTTTCAGATAGGTCAGTTTCTCTAAGAGTTGAATTGCCATTTCGTACTTTTCAAGGTTTTCATAAGACAGTGCAAGGAGAAATATCGTAGAGTGACTCTGACCATCACGGTCAAAGGCCTTTTCAAGAAACGGTATGGCCTCTCTGTCCTGCCCCGCCATATGATAGGTTTGCCCCAGGTTTGTCAATATGGAGATAGAATCCGGGTCTTCCTTGAGCGCGATTTTTAGGTGACGAATAGCGCGATCATACTCTGATTTTTCCCTGTAAACAATTCCAAGGCCAAAGTGGGCCAAAAGGGATGATGGGTCCTTTTCGAGATCAAGGTGGAAAAGCCTTTCTGCTTCCTGGGAACCCATACATTCTGCCCGGAGAATGGTTTTAAAGAAGGGAAAGCGCTTTCTTAATTGGATGGTTTCTTTGGTTGGGGGATCAGGTTTGAAATGGGTCAACATTGAGTCAAGATTAGACATCCTTTCAGGTCCGGTAGGATGGGTTAAAAGATAGGCCGGTACCCTATCCGTACCAAACCATTGTCCTTTCTGAATTTTTTTTAGTGAGCTGATCAGCCCTGCGGGGTCAAAACTGGCCAACTTCGTGTATTTGAACCCCAACTGGTCAGCCTGCCGTTCGTCGTTTCGGCTGTAGCTCAGTTGGGCCTGCATTCCGGCGGCCATCGCGCCTGTCATTACGGCTCCCGATAATTCACCCCCAATCAGAGCACCAGCCAGAATTGCTGCCATGGTGGCCAACCCTATTTTCTTGCTCTGCTCTATGCGCTGGGATATGTGCCTGGCAGTGACATGGCCGAGTTCATGGCAAATGACAGACGCAAGTTCATCCAGATTATCCATGGCCTCTATTAGTCCGGAAAAGACAAAGATATGTCCCCCAGGCCCTGCAAAGGCGTTAAGGGTATTGTCCTTGATAATATAAAAGTGAAAAGGGAAGGGCTTTGTTTCCAAAGGCATGGTGAGATAACGACCCAAATCCGTTATGAATTGATTGGCATATTCATCATCTACCAGTTTAAAATACCCTCGGATCTGGGCCACAAATTCTTCACCCAGTCTTCTTTCCACTTCAATTGAGAGCCCAAAGGCCTTGGGCGTTACAAAAGAAAGATTGGAAAGTAACATGAACAAGCAAAGCATAAAAATGACCTGCTTGATATAAAAATAGCACTTGACCTTCAAAACTAAATATCCCCTAACTCGGAATTGAATATTGAATATTGACTATTGAATATTTGTGTCCCCGTCATTTTTATTATAGTTTTTTATAATTGAAAAATTCCTTAAATATTCAATCGTCAATAGTCAATAATCAATAGCCAATAGTCAATCTATAAGTCCATCCGTGGGGCCTCGATCCAGAGACCTTCAAGATCATAAAACTCTCTTATGGGTTGGTAAAACAGGTGGATGACCACGTCCCCGTAATCCATCAACACCCAGTGCCCTTCTTGTTCCCCCTCTATACCGTCGGGCCTGAAACCCTGCTCACGCATTCTTCTTTGAAGATGGCGTGCAATGGCCTGAATCTGTCTACTGGAGTTCCCACTGGCGATGAGAAAGTAATCCGTAATGGAGACGAGTTTGCCAACTTCAAAAAGGACAGGGTCAATGGCCTTTCGCTCCCTTATGATTTTGAGGCACAATTTTGCCTTATCGAGGGCCCGCATAGTCTCCATATAATCCTTTTTCCATGATATAATTCCTTACCATCTCAGGGAGCAAAAAACGAATGGATTTACCTTCTGCAACCAATTCTCTTATGCGTGTGGATGATATGTCCATAAGTGTAGGTGCCCTAAGTACCACGGTATTACCCGATGAAACGCTGAAGACATCAGGCAGTTTGGTTTTTCTCACATTCAAACCGATGTTTAAGAGAAATGCCTCAAGATCGCGAGGACGAAATCCGGCACGTTCAATGATGACAAAATGTGCATAGTAAAAGAGTTTCTGGTATTCTTTCCACGTCTTGATTTCCAAAAAAGCATCTATGCCCAGGATAAAAAAGAGTTCAGGATCCGGGCTAAAGATATGATGAAACTCTCTAAGCGTTTCAATGGAATAGGAAAATCCGGGGCGGTTCCCTTCCAGATCCAGTATTTCAAGCAGGGACGAATCACCCACTGCCAGTCGTGCCATGGTTAGCCGATGTTGAAATGGGGCCACGGGTTCCCTGGTTTTGTGGGGGGGAGAAGCGGATGGAATTAGATAGACTTTTTCCAAGCCCAGTTCCTGCCCAATTTCCTCTGCTGTGCGCAAATGGCCCAGATGAATCGGATCAAATGTCCCGCCAAGGATACCTAATTTCATCAATCCCTAACCTGTCCTTGCCCATATACAATAAATTTTGTAGTGGTCAACTCCTCCAGTCCCATGGGTCCAAAGGCGTGAAGTTTTGAGGTGTTGATCCCGATTTCCGCACCAAGCCCTAACTGATTTCCGTCATTAAAGCGTGTGGAGGCATTGATTAGAACCACCGACGCGTCCACTTCAGCTAAGAAACGCTGGGAGCGGTTATAATCATTTGTAATAATGGCTTCTGTGTGATTGGAGCCATATTGTTCAATGTGATCAAGAGCTTCATCCATATTTGAGACGATCTTGACCGCAAGTATCAGGTCAAGAAATTCGGCGGGCCAGTCTGTCTCAACGGCAGGTTTGATTCCCGGGGACAATTCCAGTGTTCTGGGACAGCCTCTGATTTCCACATTAGCATCGCGGAAACGTTTCACCATGTCGGGGAGAAAATCGCTCGCAATGCCTTTATGAATGAGCATGGTTTCCATGGCATTGCAAACCCCCGGCCTTTGAACCTTGGCATTAAAGCATATTTCCCTGGCCATCTGAAGGTCAGCGTACTCATCCACGTATACGTGACAGACACCCTTGTAATGTTTTAGTACAGGGACACGGGAATGCTCTGTCACAAAACGGATCAGGCCCTCGCCTCCTCTCGGAATAATTGTGTCAATGTAGTCGTCAAGGCCGATCAAAATCTTAACTGCCTCTCTATCTGTGGTTGGAATAATCTGTATGGCCTTCGGAGGGAGTCCGGTTTCCACCAGTGCTTGTTCTAACAGATCCGAAAGGATCAAGTTGGAATGAATGGCCTCAGATCCTCCTTTAAGGATTACCGTGTTGCCGGATTTCAGGCACAGGGCGGCAGCGTCCACTGTCACATTTGGACGCGATTCATAAATGAATCCAATAACACCGAGGGGTATCCGAACGCGTCCCACAAGCAATCCATTGGGCCGTTTCCACATTCCGGAGACTTCACCAACAGGGTCTGGTAAGGCAGCCACTTCCCTCAGACCGTCTGCCATTCCCCTGATTACATTGTAATCCATGGTTAATCGATCGATCATTGCGGCGGACAGGCCTGCCTTTCGTGCCAGGTCCAGGTCCTTTTCATTCTCCTTGATAATATCTGCCTGCCTATCAATGAGTTTGCCTGCCAATAACTCCAGAGTGGAATCCTTTTGTGCCCTTCCAACACGTCTCAATTGTCTCGATGCCGCTTTGGCCTCTTTGGCCATGTCCTCGATCATGTCCGCAAGTGACATAACTCGTCTCCTTCTTTCATCTGATCGGCAAGGACGAGGTTGTCCCTATGGATCACTTCATCATCGTTTTTAAAACCCAGTCTTGATTCTATCTCAGCCGTCTTGGCGCCTATAATCTTATTGATATCACTCGAATGATAGTTAACCATGCCCACAGCTACCTCTTTTCCGGTTTCACTGATCAGCAGCACGGAATTGCCGAGACTGAATCTACCTCTTACCTCCGTAATACCCGAGGGGAGGAGGCTCTTTCCACGTTCCACAAGGGCTTTTTCCGCTCCCCGATCAATGACTATTTCCCCTTTTGGAGACTTGGTGAATGCGATCCAGTGCTTTCGACTGCAAAGGGTCACTTCCTGGGGCAGGAAGAGTGTCCCTTCTTCTTTTCCCATAAATATTTGTTTCAAGATACGAGGCTTCAGCCCATTGGCAATAATGGTTGGGACACCGGCAAGGGCCACTTTCTCTGCAGCCTTGATCTTGCTCGCCATGCCGCCTCTGCCCAGAAAACCTGGAATTGAGCTGGCCGATCTCGTAACTTGTCGGTTAACCTTTTCCACGACCCTGATGAGCTTCGCATCTTTGTGGGTTCGTGGATCCTTATCAAAAAGGCCATCGATATTGGTCAAATTGATTAGAAGATCGGATTCGCTCAGGTTCGTCACCATGGCGCTCAGATTGTCATTATCACCGAATTTTATCTCATCTACGACCACAGTGTCATTTTCATTGATGATGGGAATGATTTTCCACGAGAGCAGGGTGAAGAGGGTATTACGGGCATTTAAGTACCGGCGTCTGTGGGTGAGGTCATCACGGGTGGTCAGGATTTGTGCCACCTTTTGTCCGTGACGTCCGAAGGCCTCTTCATAAGCCATCATCAGGCTGCTCTGACCCACGGCAGCCACGGCCTGTTGTTGTGAGACTGACTGTGGCCTTTTGGAGAGTCCGATCTTTTTGAGGCCGGAGGCAATGGCACCCGAAGAAACCAGGATAATCTGGAGCCTCTTGTTCCTTAGCGCGCAAATATCCGTCGCCAGGTCTTCAATAACGGCCATGTTGAGGCCATTTTTGGCGGTCAGGACGCCACTGCCCACCTTAATCACAGCCCTTTTAACCGGTTTCAGCAGTTCTTTTCTCGAAATGTTTTCCGCCTTTTTCTTTGGGCCAGCCATCAGTCTTCGCCCCATTTTTCCGCGATGAATTTCTTTAATCCTTCAAGACCTTCACCAGTCAGCGCAGAAATGGGTAAGGACTCTATTCCCACCTTCTCCAGTGCCATTTGTAGCGTTCTTAAATCTCTGCGATCGGGCCCATAGAGATCCATCTTATTAATTAGCACCATTTGAGGCTTTTCAAGCAATGCAGGATTGTAGGCCTCCATCTCGTGTCTGAGCGCGTGAAAATCTTCCAGGATATCCTGATCGGGCTGGTATGTAATGTCTAAAAGATGTAACAAAAGCTTTGTGCGTTCAATATGCTTCAAAAAACGATGACCAAGGCCACGGCCTGTGCTTGCTCCTTCAATTAATCCCGGTATATCAGCAATAATTAGAGACCTTTCATGGTCAAAGGCCATGACACCCAGATTAGGGGTAAGGGTAGTGAAAGGGTAGCTGTCAATCTTGGGACGCGCCATGCTGAGGCGGGAAAGAAGTGTTGATTTGCCGGCATTAGGCAAACCGATTAGCCCAATGTCGGCCAGAAACTTTAGCGAGAGTTTTAGTCTTTTTTCCTGGCCGGGAAAGCCTGGATGGGCAATCCTTGGAGCTCTGTTAGTCGAAGTGGCGAAACGTTGATTTCCTTTCCCTCCCTTTCCACCAGGAAGGAGGAAAAATTCCTGTTTGTCATGTATTAGATCAGCAAGTAACTCACCTGTATCAAGGTCTTCAATGACGGTTCCCAAAGGGACATCAATAAAAAGATCAGGACCGTTTTTGCCAAATTGGCTCTTTCCCCTTCCGGGTTTACCATCGGGGGCCTTAAAGTGCTTATGCGACCTGAAATCAGTTAAGGTATGGAGTCTCCTGCTCGCCCTTACTGTTATGCTTCCGCCATCTCCACCGTCGCCGCCGTCCGGGCCGCCTTTGGGTATGAATTTTTCCCTTCTAAAGCTGATGCAACCTTTTCCACCGTCTCCCGATATGGCCGTAATGACTGTTTCATCGAGAAAGTCCATTTTAGATCTCAAGGGAAGCGGAGTTCCCTATTGCGTCTATGTAACGTAAACACTAACCTTCTTTCGTTTCTTTCCGAAACGCTCGTAGGCAACAATCCCGTCGATTTTGGCAAAAATGGTATAGTCCTTTCCGAGGCCCACATTGTTTCCCGGGTGCAATTTGGTCCCTCTCTGACGGACAAGGATGTTACCAGCCTGCACCTTTTGACCACCAAACCTTTTTACACCAAATCTCTGACCGGCACTGTCCCTGCCGTTTCTGGAACTCCCACCTGCTTTTTTATGTGCCATGATTCATCCCTCATCTACAGCTCGTTTTCGGCTTATTGTTCAATATTTTCAATATTAACAAGCGTGAAATGCTGTCTATGCCCTTGTTTTCGGCGATATCCTTTTCTTCTTTTATACTTAAAAACAATGATCTTCCGATTCCTACCATGACGAGTAATTTGGCCAATGACCTTTGAATTATCAAGATAAGGCTGACCCATCTTAACGTTTTCGCCGTCAGAGGTTAAGAGGACCCTGTCAAATGTGACGCTGTTGCCGACTTCCCCGTTGAGTTTTTCAAATTTTACTTGATCACCTGGGGCAACCCGGTACTGTTTTCCACCAGTCATAATGACTGCATACATGATTTTTACTCCTTCATAGAAAGTGAATTAAAAAATATATTTAAATACATACTTTATGTCAAGACAAAAATATTTCTACCTATGCGGCTAAATTCAATTCTTTGATGTTTTGTAACAGTTTAGCGCATTGAAAATAAGAAAGGAAGGGCTGTGGAGTTCTTTTTCAGCGCCGCCTCTGACCGCCGAAGCGGCCAGTTTGATCGAAAAAGAGACTCCAGCGTTGCGGAGTCACATACGAGGGAGCCGCAATCTGCCGAAGGCGGGTGGTGAATTTTGGAGCGAATCTGTTGTTCAATAAAATGAGGGCTATTTTTTTACAGTCAGGGGATTTTTTAGCCTTCTTCGGGCTTCCTGGATCGTATAGCGGGTAACGACGGGCATCTTTTCACCGGGCGTGTGTCCGAGGGAAATAGAGATGACATCTAAAAGCTCCGATTGTTCCACGGGTTTGAGCAGATATCCCGATATGCCCAACTCCTTACAACGCGCTGTATCACCTTTTTGCCCCACGGAAGTGAGTAAAATGATCTTCATATCCGTCCCACAGGGCTCGTCTTTCAGTTTTCTTGCCACCTCAAATCCATCCATTCCCGGCATTTGTAAGTCCAACAAGAGCAGTCGATAGGGATTTTCTGATTTGAACGCCTTTTTGGCCTTGATAATTGCCTCTTTTCCATTTGCCGCCTCTGCAGACACAAGGCCGCGTGAACATATCATATTTTGAAAGACCAGGCGGTTGATTTCATTATCATCCACAATGAGGACTTTCAGACCAGACAGATCTAAATCCATCAGGTGCAGCTTATCTCCGATTTTTCCATGGCTTAGTGCAAGATGGACAGTGAAGTGCAAGGTGCTATCGTGTCCCATTTCACTCTCCAACCAAATGCGGCCGCCCATCATCTCCACCAGGTGTTTGGACAAACTCAAACCCAATACTTCGCTGCCATGGTCTTGGACGGGGAATCCATCCACCTGCGTAAAGCTCCTAAAAACATCTGCCATCTGTTCTCGAGGAATTCCAGTCCCAATGCCCGATACCACAAAATGTAAAACAACTACGGCATTTTCTTTTTTTTCTCCTTTTAATCCTATAACCACTTTTCCTTCTTTTGTGAACCTGATGGCATTTTGCGTCAAATTGATGATGATCTGGAAAAGCCTGCCCGGGTCTCCCATCAGAGCGGTTGGGACATCAGGTTCGATATGCCAGTTCAATTCAAGCCCTGCTGCTTTTGCATCTACTGTCAACTCGTTAGCCGCATTTTCCAGGGTGTTGCGTATGTCAAAATCGATCTCTTCCAGTTCAAGCTGGCAGGCCTCAATATTGGATAAATCAAGGATATCATTCAGAAAGGTTACCAATGAGTCAGCAGACATCCTAACAGTTTCGAGATATTCACGCTGTTTTTTTGTGAGGCCTGTTCCAAGGGTGAGGTCTGTCATCTCTACGATGGAGTCCATGCGATTACGGATCACATGGTTTATATTGGTGAGAAACTCACTGCTGGCCAGATCCGTTGATTGGGGCCTCACGGCCTTTTGATTGGTTTGTTTCATAGCTTGTTGACACCCTTCTTTGTGTTTTCTTAGTCTCAATGAGTAAATCTAAGAAAATTTTTTTCCATTAGGAATTAACTTGCCCGAATTCTGACCGGTGAAGGCCACCAGGAAAGATCGTTCTTTTAGCATGTTAAGTTGATTATGAAATACATCCCGTGGGAATGGATGAATATGGTTCAGACAACTGGTATGTATTAAGACCCTTGAAGCCCCACGGCAGTTCTTTTTTAAAGCGTTAAGCACTTCGTATGCCGATGCCCTATCGAAATCACCCATTAATTTCAGGTGCAGATTGTCGCTGTTTTTATGAATAAGAATTTTAAAATCTGTCGCCACTAATATGTTCTCCTTCTCGGATTGGATAGGCATTGGTTGGAGTAATTAGTAAAGGGAAGAGAATCTACTATTAGTATTCATCTGTAGGTTTTTGGCTGTTAGTTGCACACCACAAATGTTCAGATGCAATATATTTTTACAATAAGATGTCTGAATATTATGCGTTCATATATTCGGCACAGGGAAGCGGCCGGGGCCTTTGCCAAACCCAATCCCCGCAGTCTGCAATAGATATGTAACGGATTCATGTAATGTTTAATGACTTTTCCCATAAGAGCATTCAACTATACTCAACCGATGCTGCAAAAAGGCTGAGGTGATCATTAATTAACCAGACTGACGGTGACGGTGTGCATGAGATATTATAAATCTTGATCATGCATTTTCTTAACAATAGGATCTCAAAAGCCTTGCTGACCGTTTTCGATATTGAAATGATGCAAAACCCCTGCCATATGTTTCGGGGGGGATATCGTCTTTAATTCCCGCCATTTAGCACAAAATCGCTGTGATTCCTGTTCCAGAAGTGCCGAAAATTGTCAAAAACCATCAAAATGTGTCAAAAGAAATAACACTCTTGATGAGGGATTTTACTGGTGTGATAGCACCTCTTTCACTTGACACCGAGCCTCTTTTTTTTCTAAGCTGAATCTAATCAATGGGGATACTTATTTTGCTAACACTTTTCAGGAAAGCCCGTAGCAGGTTGTCAGCAGTCAGTTGTATCTGTGATATAAGGTAATTGGTTAACCCTAACGTTGTCAGGAGGGTCAAATGAATATTTTGGATCAGAAATTTGCTGAATTTCATGAACTTGCAACAGAGGAAAAAATTGAGTGTTTTACGAAAAATGGTCGGCTTTTTGACATGATTATCTCCCAGCAGTTGAATCGTAAAATCATTGACAACATATACGAAATTACGAATCGAATCAGGCATATATCAAAGACCAGGGCTGGCTTACTTTTCCTGCAAAGCATCCTGTCTCACAAACGTGTTATGCTCTATTTTGCTCAGCCGTCATCCAGGACTTTTCTGTCTTTTGAAAATGCCTGCCACATTCTGGGGATGAAGACCTCGGAGATTCGTGATGCCAGAGTTTCATCAGAGGTAAAGGGTGAAAGCTTTGATGATAGTTTGCGCACCTTTTCATCCTATACCAACTTGATTATTATAAGACATAAAGAGCAGGACATGGCCGAACGTGCTGCCTGGCTTCTGAATACCTGTACGAATCGTCCGGTTCCTATTATTAACGGCGGTTCAGGGAGCGATCAGCATCCGACACAAGCAATGCTTGATGTTTATACCCTGCAATATTCATTTGCTAAACAGGGAGGACTTGATGGAAAAACAATTATGATGTGTGGTGATCTTAAAAGGGGAAGGACAGTAAGATCTTTGAGTTACCTGCTGAAAAATTTCGAAGACGTTAAGATCATCTACACAGCTCCCCAGGCCTTTCAGATGGAAGAAGACGTGTGCAGTTTCCTCGAAAAGCACAAAATCCCTTTTCATATTGAGACCGAGGCCCTGGATAATGTCCTTTCTGAAGCCGATGCAATTTACATGACCAGGATTCAGGATGAACATGATGCAACTGCTGGAGAGTCAGGTAAAACTGATACTTCCAAGTTTAAACTCAGACCCTCTGATATGACCAGGATAAGACCGAGTGCGATTATTATGCACCCGTTTCCCAGACGAGATGAAATTGATGTGGCAATCGATTCTGATCCGAGGGCCATTTACTGGCGACAGGAGAGGAACGGTATGTGGACAAGGGCAGCTTTGATAGCCTATATATTTAACGTTCATGAGGAAATCCTGAATTACTGATCCGGGAAAGTGGCTGGGGTACTACTCTCTGTAAGCGCCTCCATCTTGTAATGGATCGAGTTATTTTTTTTTAAAAATATAGGTCCGAAGCTGGGAAAATAGCATACCTGCGAGCATAAGCGAGCAGCCGAGTAATCCGCGTGCTGACAGAGTTTCACCCAGCATGAGCCAGCCGCCTAAAGCCGCAAAGACCGCCTCAAGGCTTAAGATAATTGCAGCATGGGCAGGGTGGGCATATCTCTGAGCTACTACCTGGAGTGTGTATGCAATGCCCACAGAAATTAACCCTCCATATGCTATCGGTATGGTTGCCAGAAAAAGCCCGTGAAGCGTTATTGCTTCTGTTATAACTGCCGTTATAAGACTCAAGAATGAACAGGCCGCATACTGGAAGAACGCCAGCTTGATAGGGTCTATTCGGGGCGAAAGCCATCCTATGATCAGGACGTGACCTGCCCAGAAAAAAGCCCCTGCAAGTTCTAAGAAATCCCCGAAGGCGATAGTGAACTGAGCTGTGATGGTTAATAAGTAAAGTCCCGCTGCTGCAAGTATTGCCCCAAGCCAGGTTCCCATGCCTGGCCGCTGTTTCCAGAAAAGTCCCAGAATGGGCACGATGACCACATACAGTCCCGTGATAAAGCCTGCCTTGCCCGCTGTTGTGTAAACCAGGCCAACCTGTTGTAGCGTTGCACCCATAAAAAGGGCAAATCCCGCCAGCCCGCCGCCGAATATTATCATTCTGGTGTTTATGTGCGGCAGAAGGCTTTTAGTAATAGCCCATTGCCTGTTACTTATCAGAAGAAGCGGAACAAGTGTCAGGCTGCCCAGGGCAAATCGAAACCCGTTAAAGGTGAATGGCCCTACGTAATCCATCCCGACCCGCTGGGCCACGAAGCCAAATCCCCAGATGGTCGCAGTGAGAAGAAGTAGAGTGTCAGATTTCAGGCTTTGTGTTTTCATATACAAAAAATACCCCTGGAAAAAAATTATTCAGAATTGGTATATTCTATTTGAGTTGTTTGATCAATGGTTATGGGCTTCTGCCTTTGATGGCGGTAACTTGACACAGAAATATCTCCCACCTATACTCGGGAAAAAGAAAAGTGATCATTAATATACATCCCGGGGTTTTGAGCATCGCCAATAACTTGATTTAACATGGAATTCGGTCGTCTAAAACAGACAACAAGCAACGCTCGCCCGATATTCCCACAAACCCCCAAAAAGGAGGAAAACATGGAATACGATTATGCATTTGAAATGGCCGCATCTAACATCCGGTTTGGCCCGGGTACGACCCGTGAGGTGGGCATGGATCTGTCTGAGCTCGGGTTGAAACGGGTGATGGTGGTGACAGATCCCAATTTGACCGGGATGCAACCGGTAGAGACTGTTTTAGAATCGCTCTCCCGGGAAAATGTTTCCTATTCACTATTCGATCGTGTCCGGATAGAGCCAACGGATTCATCTCTCAAGGAAGCTATCGAGTTTGCAAAATCTGATTCATTTGACGGATTTGTAGCGGTAGGGGGCGGCTCAACCATTGATACGGCCAAGGTGGCTAACCTTTATACCACATATCCTGCCGATTTTCTGGATTACGTGAATCCCCCCATCGGAAAGGGCGTTCCCGTCCCTGGAGAACTCAAGCCCCTCTTTGCCATTCCCACAACTGCGGGAACAGGCAGCGAAACCACGGGTGTGGCGATTTTTGATCTTGAAAAAATGCATGCAAAGACAGGCATTGCACACAGGCGGCTTAAACCGACATTGGGAATCGTTGATCCTGAGAACACCAGAACTCTGCCACCTATGGCAGCCGCATGCACCGGGTTGGATGTGTTCACTCATGCCATCGAATCATATACTGCTTTGCCATTCAACAGGCGTCCCAGGCCTGAGCGGCCCATCCTTCGCCCAGCATACCAGGGATCCAATCCCGTGAGCGATATATGGTCCCTTGAGGCAATGCGCATGGGCGCTGCCTATCTTGTCCGTGCCGTAGAAGACCCGGGCGACGATGAGGCCCGTGGCATGATGTTGCTCGCTGCATCTTTTGCGGGGGTTGGTTTCGGGAACGCTGGGGTCACTCTTCCTCACGGCATGTCGTACCCGGTTTCAGGAATGGTACGGGAATACCGGGCCGAAGGCTACCCGGAGGATCATCCCCTTGTTCCACACGGTATGGCTGTCGTCCTTAATGCCCCGGCCGCATTCCGCTTTACGGGTTCCGCCAACCCCGAAAGACACCTTAAAGCGGCTGAGGTCCTGGGAGCGGATGTATCTGGAGCCAGGCTGGAAGATGCCGGCAGCATATTAGCCGATCGGGTTATCCAGATTATGAAACGCCTCAACATCCCAAACGGGCTGAGCGCCATCGGTTACAGCCGGGACGATATCCCTCAACTTGTGGAGGGAACCCTTCCCCAGCACCGTGTGATCAAATTGTCTCCCCGTCCTGTAGGGCCGGAGGAATTGAC
>JAKLQB010000129.1 GCA_022013615.1 Desulfobacterales bacterium
TGGCCGGGAAAGCGAAACTTGACGAACCGCTCCCCGTATAATGCCTGGGCCATTATTTCTGATTGAGGTAGCCAGCGAGTAAATTTTATATCGTTTTGCTATCCTGAACTGCCTTGAAATGTTTCAATCAAAAAAAGAATAAAGGGAGTATCATTTTCATTTGAGAACTCCTCTTTCTATATTCCGATAGAAATTAAGCACGGCAACACAGAACGGGTCTAGAGGCTTTAATTCGCTGAGAATCAAGGAATATTCTTCCTCGGTTAATTTATAAAGATGAGCCACGCAGGCCTCTATTTTCTCTTCTCTTTTCTTCAACCACTTATCAAGTCGCAAAAGCATAAATGCTCTTCCCGGCCCCGAAATATGAGTCATAAACGTGCTGATACACAGCATCACATTTCTTTTGATACAACCCAGGGGTATAAGCCTGCGGCAATCCGCGATCAAAAATATCCTCGATAGTCACACGGACCTGCGCTCTTGACTGCTGACGCTTTCTCCAATCAAGCACCAGCTTTTCCCGCTTGAGAATCTCAAGAAGTTCCCGCCCTACCTTCTTGATCTGTTGTCCCTCCTTTTTAGTGAGCGACATTTCCGGCTTGGTCAAAAGATCAAATATGGCGAGTTCCTCTTCTGTTAGCTGTTCCGAAATCCCCCGTTTTTCCTCCTTATTTAGGCCCTGTGCAAAGGAAACAAGTCGTTTGAAGAATTCATCAATGTTCATACTTCCAGCGTTGTACTCATCGATCATCCTCTGGAAACGCTCCAGATAATCCATTCGGGTACGGTTAAGGCGAACCATCTTTCTGAGCTTGCTGCTTATTTTCCCCTTGAGTTTCTCTGCCTCCGTACGCTTTCGTCCCTGCTCGAACTTAGCCTTGAGTGCTTCAAAATCGATTTTGCTCAAATCCACCACATGCTCTGTAGTCCACGCCCCTGCCGGATCACGAATGACATAACCCTCAGCGGCAATGGAATCATCAAGGAGTTTCTCTACCTCCTCCATTACCCCTGAGATATCAGCGGGAGGCGTTAAAGACCGGATTTTCTGAGCAATAACATCGAAGAGAATGCATCTTGGAGCCAGATCCTTTGCTGCCGGATCAGGAAGGATCGCCTTATAGAGCTTGTTCACATTGCCTGCAAGCAAGAGATAATCTCTTTTGGAATCATCGTTGACCAGGATGGCGTCTACAGCATTATCGAGGAGTTTTATCTGTTCAAAGCCCCCTGAACTCTTTATGCCTTCTAAGTTGATCCCTTTTTTCAAACAAAAGGCTGTTGCCTCGGCAATCGCCAGCCTCAATTGTTCAACCAGGGCCGCTTTATCTTTAACAGGCGTGTCGCCTTCGTTCACACCACCGCCAGATCCTGAGCCATATATTGCAAGCGCCTTCTGCAAGTTGCGAAAGACACCAACGTAATCGACGATCAGGCCGTTTACCTTGTCCTGAAAGACACGGTTGGCCCGCGCGATGGTCTGCATCAGGGTATGGTTGCGCATGGGCTTGTCGAGATAGATGGTCGAGCAGCAAGGGACATCAAAGCCGGTCATCCACATGGCGCATACAAAGACGATACGGAAAAGGTCATCAGGGTCTTTGAACTTGGTATCCAGATCTTCTTTAACCATACGTTTGCGGTGCGGGGCAATATCAAGTCCCTTTTTCTGCATCTCCTCTATTTCATTCTGTGATTGGGAGACCACGACCGCCATGTCAGTTTTTTCCATGTCATGAATCTTAGTCTTGATCTCTGTTCGCTTTTCCTCCGGTGTAATAGCCAGCTCCTTCTTAAGGATCTCTATTTCCTGCTTCCAATACTTACTGACCTTGTCATACATCCGTACTGCCGTTGCCTTGTCTATACAAACCACCATGGCCTTGCCGGCAAATCCCCGGCCAGTGAAATGTTCTACGATATCACTGGCCACGGTCTCCAGTCGGTCATCCCGGGCTATCAGGTGATACTCCCTGGCAAACTCGCGTTCTAACTTGTTTTCCTGCTCCTCATCCAGTTCGGCCTCCTCCAGAAGCCGTTCCATATCCTCGTTGAGGTTCTCGTTGGTCAACTGTAGTTCAGGGATGCGGTTCTCATAATATAGTGGAACCGTGGCCCCGTCATCCGCTGACTCTTTGAAGTTATAAACACTCACATAGTCGCCGAAGACCTGTCTTGTCCTCTCCTCACCCACTATTAGCGGTGTGCCGGTAAACGCGATAAATGATGCATTGGGCAAGGCCGTGCGCATATTCATAGCCAGTGTATCATACTGGCTCCGGTGCGCCTCATCGGTAATAACAATGATATCCGAACGTTGCAAGAGCACCGGATGTTCCTCTCCTTTCTCTGTGCGGAATTTATGGATGAGTGTGAAGACATAGCGGTGGTCCTCACGGAGTAATTGACGCAAGTGAGCGGAACTCGTGGCCTGGGCCTGCTTTTCGGTGACCACGCCGGCACTGACGAAATTCTTGTAAATTTGATGATCCAACTCCTGCCTGTCTGTAATGATAACAAATGTCCAGTTGCCCGGGATTTTTCGAAGAACCTTCTGGGAGAAAAAAATCATGGAAACGCTTTTACCACTGCCCTGCGTGTGCCAGAATACACCGAGTCGCCCCTCTTTATTCTCGATCTGGTCCAAGGCCTCCATGGCCTGTATAACCCCAAGATACTGGTGGTTCTTGGCCACCAGTTTGATCAAGCCTCCCTGGGCCTCCATGAAAAGCGTGTAATTTTCCACCAGATCCAAGAGACGCTCAGGTTCGCAGGTCCCGCGGATCATGGTATCAAGCGAGATGACCCCTTCCTCGCCTTCACTGTTGATCTTCTTCCAGTCTGCAAAATGTTCCCAAGCGGCGGAAACGCTTCCAACCTTGCTCTTACTGCCATTGGAAAGGATGATCAGGGCGTTGTACCAGAAGAGCTGAGGGATAGCGCTTTTGTAGTCGGTGAGATTGTCTGTGTAAGCCGTTTTCAATCTCCGGTGAGTTGCCTTAAGCTCTATGAACACCAAGGGCAGTCCATTAACGAAACCAACCAGATCGGCGCGCCGGGTGTACATCTCGCCGGTAATCCAGAACTGGGAGGCCAGGAAATAATCGTTATTTGCCGGATCATTCCAGTCAATCACTTTAACGATCTCAATGGTGTCCCCATCACCATCTGCATCAGGAATCTTTACCTTTATGCCGTTTTTGATAAACTGGTAGATCTCACGGTTGGCCTGTGCCATGCTCATGCGCGAGCGGTCGCGGACCAACTCCTCGATTGCCAGGTCGAATGCCTCGGCAGGCAGATCAGGATTCAGTTTCTCCAGAACAGGACGGAGGCGGGATACCAGAATGACCTCTGCCTTGGTTTCTCGACCCAGGGGACTTCCGCCCCCCTGGTCGAACTCGTGGAAGCAGTTTGCCGTCTCCCAGCCAAGTTCAGCGAACAAAACAATTGCGGGCTGTTCAACAAGAGTATTCTCTGAAA
>JAKLQB010000130.1 GCA_022013615.1 Desulfobacterales bacterium
CTGAACTCTTCTCCAAAGTAAAAAAGATCGCCAGTCATCATGGCTTAAATTGGGTGTTTGACGGAAGCAATGCGGATGATCCAGATGATTTCCGGCCCGGCCGCGTTGCCGCTCACCAGCTTGGAATTCGCAGTCCCTTAGAGGAAGCCGAATTGAGCAAGAAAGAGATTCGCACACTGTCTAAAATGCTCAATCTTTTGACATGGGACAAGCCATCCTTCGCCTGTCTGTCCAGCCGCTTTCCCTATTATACCAAGATCACAAATCAGGCCTTGCGGCAGGTAGAAAACGCTGAAAACTATCTTTGGCAGTTGGGAATGCGAGCTTTTAGGGTTCGTCACCATGATGCTATTGCACGGATAGAGTTGGGGGAAAAGGAAATGAGCCTTTTATGGAAATGTAGCCTCAGAGACCAAATAGTCCAGCACCTAAAATCCCTCGGGTACAAATACGTGACCCTTGATCTTGAAGGATATCGCACTGGAAGCATGAATGAGACCCTAACCAACGATCAATTGTCCCTGAAATACCCATGCGAAGGTCACAAAAGATAAGGTCCTCATAAATCTCGTGAACTTCATGGGGCGTAAATTCTGGAAGTTTTACCTGTCTTATTGAACCTCAAAATGATTTTTCATCATTATTCGAGACACCTGATGCGGTCGAAGAGCTTGTTCAATAACGCCACCACCGAATACAGTGTCGCCTGAATAGAGTACCGCAGACTGCCCTGGGGCTACCGACACCTGCGGTTCGTCGAACACTACTATGGCCTTGTCATTTTCGTGTGGAAAAACTGTTGCTTCAGCTTCTTTGTGTTTCAGACGGATTTTGGCCTTTATTTTGTGCGGCCTGTCAAGTTTCTCTATAGCAATAAGGTTAAGGTTAGTCATGATGAGGCCAAGAGAAAAAATCTTATCCTTGTTGCCTACCACTATACTGTTATTTTTTGAATCTATTTCAACGACATAGATCGGTCGGTATGACGCAATGCCAAGGCCCCGGCGCTGTCCTACTGTATAGTGGATGATACCCTGGTGCTTTCCAAGGACATTGCCTTTCTCATCCACTATGTCGCCTTCTTTTACCTCTTCTTTACTGAAAAGAGAGGAGTAATCGGCGTCTGCAATAAAATCCTGGCTTTCAGGACGGTCTGCTGTTTCAAGCCTGAGAGAGTGGGCCATCTCTCTTACCTGCTGTTTTGTGTATACCCCAAGAGGGAAAAGGGTGCGGGAAAGCTGCCCGGGCGTAAGTGTATAAAGAAAATAAGACTGATCCTTTAAGAGGTGTACGGCCTTCTTCAGCAGAAAACGCCCCCTTGATTTTTATATCTGTGCATAGTGGCCGGTTGCAAAAAAATCAAACTCAACTCCAGCTTCCCTTGCTTTTTCCAAAAGAAAGCCAAACTTCAGCCTGTGGTTGCATACGACACATGGATTGGGTGTTTTTCCCGCAAGATATTCCTTCTTGAAGTAGTCAATGACGTAGTTTTTGTATTCTTTTCTCAGGTCTATTACGTGAAATGGTATACGGAGTTTTTTGCAAACAGATGCCGCCGCCTCGATATCTTCTTTTTCACCGGGCCCGTAGCAAGCGTGCCTTTCAGACTGTTTTGCTGCCTCATGGCCATCAAATATCTCCATGGTAATACCGACAGCGTCATATTCATTTTCCTTTAAAAGAGCTGCGGCAACCGAAGAATCAACTCCTCCGCTCAGCCCCACTGCAACTTTTATCCGGTTACGCCTCATGATACCTTTGGTGGTTCTCAATTTTCTGATTACCGCATCCCTGCGTCATTGTCAGAGCGCCTCTTGAATGAACCACAGTATGGCCCTAAAAAGCAATCGTGAAAAGAGTTTCAAAAACACCGCTCCCCCAGGCTCGTTTTTCCTGCATTGTCTCTGGGTGAAAATCGTATTCTGACAGCTTATCGGCAATCGCTGAATGCTCCCTAATCGTGTTTTTGCTCGATTAGGGTAACAGTATCCCAGTAATCGCTAACAAAAACAAACTCTTAAAAAACCGCCCAATAATCGAACTTTTACCAGCAGGTCCAAAGGTTCAAGTTATGAGGCGGGCCAAAACCGAAAAGCCACAGAATTCGCTGCCAGAGATGCCGTGCATCCTGACTTACTCCGTTCTTATTGACGGGGACCGGAGTAACGAGGAAGAAGGTTCTCCAGGTCTTTCACTGGCTCTCGGCAGCAAAAAGGTGTTTTTACCATCAGCGCTGGTCAAGAAATGCCAAAACCCCGTTTTCCGATTATGCCAGGCCTCCCCGGTCACGTGTTTCCCTTTAAGCCTGATTCCGGCCTGCAAGATCTCATAATCGCCTTCTTCTCTTGGAATTCCATAAACACGCGCCTGTCTTCTCCGACCATCTTCACACTCGACCATCTGTCTTTTCATATCTCCCTCCTTCTTCTTCAGAATTGGAAATAAGTGTTAAGATAAATCCTGTTTTTCAGACACACTTCAAAGCATATATTTATTACCCAAGCAGTGGGGAACAACAGCGGTAGATTCCCGTTTCCCAAAGGGGAATACACCTTTTTTTTCCTTTGCATCCCGAATGGTTCGGGCGGTTGATGAGGCCCCCTCTCTCAGACGGGATTACGCAGAATACTTAGACGCTACACGCTCGGGATCAGTGGAATTTTTTAATTTGCCCAGCCCCTTGGTTAGCTCCATCAATACACCGAGGCCTGCCTTGACTTCTTTTCCGGAGCAGGCCGAGAAAAAGCCTAATGGCCCGACGTCTTTGGAGGTCGCCAGATCCACTTGACGCGGCAGGTCTGCAATCTTCTCAAAAAAGGCTATGGTTTGGGGGTCAGTCAGTTTCTTGGCCAGGCCGATCAAGGTTACTACGCCGTCACCGATCTCTTCGATGTCCTCGGGCGTGTAGGCAGCGGCAATCTTGGCACGGATCTCCAACATGGCCTGAATAACGCGGAATACGCCTCGTTGCTCCAGATCGTCAAGGTAATTGATAATCTGAGGCACGGTTGATTTAAGTAGAGGCTCCAATGTTGTGATGAAGTCAATGATGTTTTCCAGTTGTTTCATGGAATAGGTGATGTTACGAACGCTTCTAAGCATCCGCTTAATCATCTCTAACAGATCTTCCAGCTGGAAACTGGATTCTACGTCCTCAAGCTCTTTGATCATTAGTTGGATGACATTACTAGCCAAGGGGGTCAGATCCTCCTTGAATTCATTTATGCCCTTGATCGATTTGGCAAGGGGAGCTAACTGGGCCTCAATATGGTCGAGTCGCTCTATAATCAATTCTTCATTAGTCATAACCGCCTCCTTCTTCTTTTAGATACTCTGGCGCATCTTACCGGCCATGGTCATTTGGTTTTCAAGAGGTAACTCAAGACCCTCGAGCATCAGGTTCCAGTAAACCCACTTGAACATCATCTTGCCATAGTAGTTGAAGTTGCTTTCGCCGAGCAGGCTGAACGGGCCAAGGCCCGGGAATGGGAACTTGCCCGGCAGGGGTTCGGTTTCGTAATTAAAATCGATCAGTAGCGCCTTTTCGAAACCTGAACAGATGAAGCAGGTGGCGTGCCCATCGAAGGTCGGCTTCGGGTACTGGCCGTCTATTTCGCGTACCAGGTTTTCGACCACCGTGTCCGATTGATAGTGAGTCACCGCACCGGCCTTGGATGTGGGGGTATTGGTCGCGTCCCCGATAACATAGATATTGTCGTAGTTTTTGGCCTTGAGTGTGAAATGGTCAGTTTCCACATAGCACATGGGATCGCCCATGCCCGAATCCCCAATGAATTGAGCTCCAAAGTTGGGCGGAATGGCCACCAGAAGATCATAAGGTACCTTCTCGCCCTTGTGGGATTCGATGGTCTTTTCCTTGGCGTTGACCTGGGCAATGTCAAAATTCCCGGTGAACTTGACATTTTTCTGGGCTGCGTACCCGCTAAAGGTCTTGGCCGCCACAGGCTTGGTAAAGATATCGCCCAAAGGGGACACCAATTCGATCTCCACCTTATCCCTCACTCCGTTGACGGTGAAGAACCAATCGGCCATTAAGATAAACTCTATCGGCGCCACCGGGCATTTGAACGGCATTTCGGCGATATTGAGCACTACACGACCGGAATTAAAGTACTTAAGCTTCTTACGAAGCTCAACCGCTCCTTCAAGGGTGTAGAAGTCTTGAATGTCTCCGTGCCAGTCATCCATCATGCCTTCAACTTCTTCGGGCACGATGCGGCAGCCGGAGGCGATGACAAGCCAATCGTAGTTATAGCGGCCTTTTTTCCCCTCCACCTGGCGCTTATCCGGATCGACCCCTACCACCTCATCCAACACAAAATCGACGCCTTTAGGAATAAAGTCCCTCTTGGGCTTGGCGCAATCTTCCGCGGTGTAGACACCGAAAGGTATGAACAGCCACCCGGGCTGATAATGGTGGATCTCGTCATTGTCGATGATGGTGATTTTCCATTCAGATTCGTCCAGTTCTTTCCGCAACTTGGTGGCAACCATAGTGCCACCTGCGCCCGAACCTAAGATAACGACTTTTTTCATGATTATTTTCCTCCCATTTTGGTATTTTTTAATGGAATATGGTCTTGATTTTATATGCCACCTTGTGGTATATATGCCACGCTGTGGTATTCATGTCAACAAAAAAACGTTTTTTCTGCAAAATCATGAGTTGGTGTAAAGGAGGTTTTTAGATGTTGAAACGCTGGATATTGTATTTACGTCAGATGGGGCCTGCCTGGATAGTCAGTGCTGTGGCCTGCGGACCTGCCACTCTTGCCAGTGTATCCATTGCAGGTGCTTCTTACGGATTTGAACTTCTGTGGGTCGTTATTTTAAGTGCTGTTTTTGGGGCAACCGCCCAGTACCTTGGTGCCAGAATCGGAATCATAGAAGGGAGGGGGATTATTGCCACCACAGAACGGCGTCTCGGAAATGTTTTGGCATGGTTTTTGGCCATAGATGCCGTTCTTGCCACCTACATTGCTGCCCTGGTTTTGATGAACGCCCTGGCGGGTATCACCTCGCTTGTCACCCGTATCGAGACCCCCTGGTGGGGAATCCCTTATGCCTTGATCATCGCACTCGCATTGATCCGTGGCGGTTACAGATGGTTTGAAAATATCTGCAAGGCCCTTGTGGGATTTGTGGTATGCTGCTTTATTATCACGGCGATGCAGGCGGAGCTAAGCTTTGTTGATATGGCAGGTGGAATTATTCCCGGAATTCCCGGAGGAGTCGACTCGTCTCTTATGATTGCGGCCATAATGGGAGGTGCGGTTCATATAACCATCATCGGCATGCACACCTATAACACCAATGTTAGGAAATGGGCCAGGAAAGATCTTGGACTGGCCAGGTTTGACAACACCCTTTCCATGGGGTTCGCTTTTGGTATATACAGCCTGGCCATATTCCTGGTGGCTGCCGCGGTTTTGCACCCAAACAACATAAAAATAAAACTGGCAACTGATGCTGCCCTGAGTCTCGGGCCACTACTCGGGGAAAATGCAATGGTCATATTCCTTTTGGGATTGTGGGCGGCCACCCTTTCCACCATATCACCTACATTTTTAGCAGGTACATATTTTATATTTGACAAGATGAAATGGGAACTCAACCCGGAAGATAAAAAATTTCGTATTGTAATTCTTGGAGGTGCCTTGCTAAGTTCTTTCGGCCCGTTCATAAAAGGAAGTTTCTTCCTCCTTCTTCCATTTATGCTCGCCCTTGGACTTTGCGGAACCCCGCTTATCATTGCTATAATTTTGTATCTGCTAAACAAGAGGGAGGTCGTGGGTGAATATGGGAATTCCGCTGTGTTGAACATCCTGGGCATCATGACCCTTCTGGTAACTAGTTTTGTGGCCGTGAGATTTATTTTGCTCAAGTTTGGTCTTATTTAATATCAGTTCAAAATAAGTACCGGGATACACATACCGTGCAAGAATTTAGAAATAACAAAACCATTATAATAGGTGAAGTGAATACGGGAAAGACAGCCTACTTAGGTGAAATTTTAGACAGGTTCTTAGAGGAAGGTGAAACGGACATTACTGTCATAGATATGGCCCCGGAAAGTGTAAAAGGTATTGGCGGAAAAATGATCAAGGCAGGGATTTATGCAATAAGGTATTTCACGGCACAGATAGTGGCTCCAAGGCTTACGGGAAAAACTGACCAAGAGGTTAAAATGCTTGCTGAGCATAATGCAAAATTGATAGACGATATCTTTGTAGAATATCTGAAAAATCCCAGCAAAGTCCTTTTCATAAACGACATCTCACTCTACCTTCAGGCCGGAGATCTTAATAAACTCCTTTCATTGCTCAGTTCCACGCCCACCGTGATCATGAACGGCTATTACGGCTTTAGCCTGGGGGGAGGGAAATTGGGAAAGCGAGAGCGAGAAAACATGAATGCACTCCAGAAAAGATGCAATAATGTGATAAGGGTTTAACATAATTCCCGTTTTTCATATTTTCTATCCCTCCTTTCTTCTAATATTTAGCCCCCCGTTAGCACCATCCGCCCTTTCTTTGTGCCTATATCATGGAAAAAATATCCCAAAATCAGTGCCAAAGAACAGACGACCGCCAGATAGTTAAGCAGGACTTTCCCGCCGAATTCTTTCCTTATCACCAGAATAGTCCCCCAACTGGTAATCGGTCCCACGAGCAACAGCACCATGCCGGCCCCGTCATTCATCCCTTGTGCCACAAAAGTATGAACCAAAGGGACACTGGCTGTGGAGCAGATATACATAATCAATTCAAACGCAAGGTGAAACGTTCGAAGCTTTGTTGTTCCTTCATGAAGTTCCGCACAAAGGGGAATACAAAAGATTTAAATCTTCTTGACAAGTGCAAATCTGATACTATATATGATATTATTGGCTAAAGAAAACTATGCCAAGGGTCGAAAAGAAGTCTGGCTCTCATATTTTTGTGCAAGACGGTATACTTAAAGGCATTCCCGACTACGGTCCAGACGGAGATTTTTCGATAGTCATTAAGGAAGGTTAGAAGGTAAAGGGTTACTATTTAAGAAAGCTGGCAGAGACAATATATCTTTTGAAGGGTTCAGAAGAATGAAAAAAGACATAAATTATTACATGGATCTCCCTTATACGATTGAGGTAGTCCCTATACCAAATTCACAGGGTGGGGGTTTCATAGCCAGGCTGCCAGAGTTTGGTCGCCTCGCTATCACAGGTGACGGAGAATCCCGTGAGGAAGCTATTGCCAATCTACTGGCCGCCCAAAAAGAGCGGCTCTCTGATTATTTAAGGAAGGGTATCAAGATACCTGAACCAGTCCAAGAAGAGGAATATAGCGGAAAATTTCTTTTGAGAACACCGGCCAAGCTCCATATGATTTTGTCAAAGCAAGCCCAAGCGGAAGGCATCAGTTTGAATCAATATGTTAAATCTACCCTTGAGAAAGCTGTGGTACTGCAAGAGCATTCACGGAAAGATAAGGACAAGGAAGACAGATTTTTGAAAGCATTTCAAGCTTTATTGGAGAAGAAGTTTGAGCAAATTGAATTGAAGATGGAGTCAAAGGAAGATCTATCTGGACTTTCGCCAAAAAAGGCTGAACTGAAAAGCCAAACTGATGAATACCCGGATTTATTCGAACTCGTGCCTTGCATAATTACAGTTCAGGACAGAAATTACAAATTAGTCAGGTACAATCATGAGTTTGCCGAAAGATTTGACCCAAAGCCTGGAGCTTACTGTTTTAATGCCTATAAGGGGCTTAATGAAAAGTGTTCGAACTGCCCGGTTGAAAAAACATTTGAAGATGGCAGGTCTCATTGGAGCGAAGAATCAGGGTTAAACAAGGATGGAACTATTGCCCATTGGGTTGTCAAAACTGCACCCATCAAGAATCATGAAGGTGAGATAGTTGCTGCCATGGAGATGTGTCTTGACATTACCCCCGTGAAACAGCTTAAAGAGAAACTGGAAAAATCAGAGAAGAGATATCACGCAATTTTTAACAATATTCCGAACCCTGTCTTTGTGCTGGGCCTGGATACCCTTGAAATATTCGACTGCAACAATAATGTGGAGCCTGTTTATGGATATCAACGGGATGAGATAATAAAAGGATCCTTTCTTGATATGTTCAAGAATGAAGACAGGGAAGAATATGCTTCAAAGCTGAAAACATCTGCTTTCATAAGCCAGGCAAAACAGGTAACCAAGGAAGGCAGGACACTTTTTGTTAATATCCGGATTTCACCATTAGAGTATCTTGGAAGAACGGTGCTTCTTGTCGTAACCAGTGATATCACCAAACGCCTTGAAACCGAACAGCAATTAATACAGGCCAGCAAGATGGCAACACTGGGAGAGATGGCTACTGGCGTTGCTCACGAACTCAATCAGCCCCTTTCCGTCATAGAAACTGCAAGCAGCTTTTTCATGAGAAAAATAAATAAAAAGGAAAGGATCGAGGATGAAAACCTCTTTACCATGGCAAAGAAGATACGCAGTAATGTGGACCGTGCCACTAAAATTATACATCATATGAGGGAGTTCGGACGCAAATCAGATGTCACTAAGAGAAAAACCGATACAAATAAGGTACTGAGCAAGGCCCTTGAAATTTTTGCTCAGCAATTGAAGTTAAGGGAAATAGAGGTAGTAAAAGAGCTGCAAGAAGATCTACCGCCCATTCTTGCTGATTCCAATCGGCTGGAACAGGTCTTCATTAACCTGCTCATTAACGCGAGGGACGCCATTGAAGCAAAGTGGGAAGAATCTGATCACAAGGGTGGAGACAAAAAAATATTTCTGAAAACCGGTTCCAAAGATGGAATGGTTATCATTGAAGTAAAAGATACTGGAATTGGCATTCCGCAATCTATCTTTGATAAGATTTTTGAGCCTTTTTTTACCACCAAAAAGGTTGGCAGAGGAACTGGACTCGGCCTTTCCATAAGTTACGGTATTATACAGGACTTCGGGGGGAGCATACATGTGCTGTCCAACAAAAATGGGGGTGCCTCTTTTGTCATAAAGCTTCCAGTGGCAGGTCAAGAATGATAGAAGAAACAATTTTACTTGTTGATGATGAAGAGGATATCTGCGAGATTCTGGATATATCTCTATCTGACCTCGGTTATAAAGTATATACAGCAGAAAATGGCGAGAAAGCCCTCCAGATCTTCAGAGAGGTTAACCCTCCTATAGTGATCGTCGATATAAGAATGCCGGGCATGGACGGTATAGAACTCCTCCAGAAGATTAAGCAGGAAAATGCTGAAACAGAGGTGATTATGATTACCGGCCACGGCGATATGGACCTTGCCATAAAGAGCCTCAAGTATGAAGCAACCGATTTTATCACTAAGCCCATCAATGACGAGGTCCTGGAATTTGCCTTAAAGAGAGCGCATGAAAGAATTTCCATGAGGCAGAAAATAAGGGAGTACACAATAAGGCTTGAAAAGCTTGTGCATGAAATTCTCGGTCTGTCCCACACCATTAAGACCATCGCTGGAGGTCTTGAAGGGGGGACATTTGTCCTGGAAAAGGGGATAGAATTGGGCCAGAAGGAATATGTGCTCCAAGGCTGGGATATGATCAGAGTAAGCGTTGAAACGATCAAAAACCTGTCTCTTGATGTTCTTAATTATGCCAAACACACCGATATGAACTACCGATTGTGTGATCCCAACAAGCCTGCAAAGGAAGTGGCAGCCCTGATGAACTCCCGGGCTGAACAATACGGGGTTGATTTGAAAATAGACCTTGCCCCAGATCTGGAGGCTCTGCTCTTTGATCCCGAAGGCATCCACCACTGCCTTTTGAACCTTGTTTCAAATGCCATAGATGCTACAGCTGGGGATGATTGCTTCAATAAAGAGAAAGAGGTGCTTCTCAGAACAGTCAAGATAGACGGTTGGGGGGTTGAATACCAGGTTACAGACACTGGCTGCGGAATAGATGAAGAGATCAAAGAAAAAATATTCAAGGGCTTCTTCAGCACAAAGGGCCCCATGGGCACCGGCATAGGACTAATGATAACAAAGAAGATTGTAGACGAGCATAAGGGTGTTATCGAAGTTGAATCAGAAAAAAGAAGTGGCACAAAATTTACAATAAGACTCCCGGAAAAGACTCAAATTTAAGCGGGCCATTCTCTGACAGCCGGTCTAACAGTTATAGGCTCAAACAATAGATGGATGGCCATAGTCTCCCCCGAAACTTACATAATTAGGTTTCATCTCCCCCTACCGCGCACTGCATGAACCACTGCCAAAGAAAGAAATTTCCATCTCCATGATTCCTCTTCTTATCTTGCAGGCGGGAAGCCTATTTTCCGTACTCACCGATTCTTATACACCATCATCAAAGCCACCCAATAATTCAACTACAAATTTCTTGGCCAAATCCACCTTCCTCACTCAGCAGGCAAATCATTAACTGCATGGTGTTGGGCGGAGCGACTTCCGAGGGTTTTTGTGGGAACAAGGTCCTGAAAGATAAATCGTCCCCCTGCCGATGGACTCTGCCGTGAAGGCCTCAAAAGACTCGTTGTATGTAAATGACTGTAATTTAACACAATTTATTCCTAATAAGCTTCAGAGAAAATATTTTTTCTATCAGGAATTTTTAAATTGACAAAAGCAGGTAAGTTTGAGATAAAATTTTCGGTTCCATATCATATTAATATAGATAAATATTATCTATATTACGATAATTCCCAAGAGGCGGATGAAACTTTCAACCAAAACCAGGTACGGCATAAGGTTGCTCCTTGATTTAGCTCGATACTATGATCAAGGACCTGTACAGATTGGGGATATTGCCAAGAGACAGGACATCTCGGTTAAATACCTGGAGCAGATAGTTCGCCCTTTGAAAAAGGCCGGGTTTGTTTGCAGTATCCGAGGTCCTAAAGGTGGACACATTCTGGGCAAGGCCCCAGAGGAAATCTCTTTGGACCAAATTGTCAGACTGCTGGAGAACGAAAACGACCTGGTGGAGTGCGTGACAGACCACCAAAAGTGCGCCAGATCGAACGATTGTAGCGTTCGGCTGGTCTGGCAGGAAGCCAACAGAGCATTTTACGAAAAACTACAATCTATAACAATAACCGATTTGCTGGCTAACGACAATACTCTGGAGAGAGATGAGACAACTTATTCTTTAAGATCAAAGGATAGCTGATGTCTCAGATCAATCAATCAGCGCCGGGTTTATTCAAAGGCTGATGGGTTTGGGGTAAGGGCACTGGATTGCCTGGTCAATACAACAATGTGTAAGGATTAATCATGAAGAAACGAGGATCACTGTTTGGGTTGGCTGGAATCTTGTTTACGGTTACTATCGTTTCAATTTACACTATGGGGGCTCAAGAGGTTATGGAAGAACCAAGTAATACCTCTGAAACAAGAGCCGATGTCATAACCATTGATACATTGAAAGGTTTTGGGGGTCTTGAACGACAAGAAGTAGTATTTCTTCATGACTTGCATACCGATGCCCTGGAAAAGAAGAATAAAGACTGCTCAACCTGTCATCTATCTGAGAATGATCGCCTGTCCCCGAAATTCAAACGGCTTAAAGATACTGGCAGACAAGACGTGATGGATATCTACCATGCCGATTGTATGGCATGCCACAAGGAAATGTCTACTGCTGGTGAAAAGGCCGGGCCTGTTGAGGTCTGTGGCGAATGTCACCGAGACAAGGCCAAGGCTATTTCTTTAAGAGAGCCTATGGGTTTTGATAAATCCCTCCATTTCCGTCATTCAGAAGCAAATAAGGATAAATGTGAACTCTGCCATCACGAATATGACAAAAAAGCCAAAAAGCTGTTTTACGCAAAAGAGAAAGAAGGTTCATGCCGCTATTGCCACATGGAGGTGACAGACGAAAACCGGATTTCCATGAGACTCGCGTCTCATCTTTCCTGCATGGATTGCCATATAAAGAGACTGGCCAAGAACAAGGGAAAGGCACCGGCCAAGGACAAGATTGCAGGGCCTGTTAAATGTAGTGGCTGCCATGATCCTAAAAAAAGACAGATGATAGAAAAAGTTACAGATGTTCCCAGGATCAAGCGGAAACAGCCTGATATCGTCCTGATCCAGACCGACAAGCCGGAAACAGACAAAGGAGAGCTGGCTCTCAAAATGAATCCAGTTCCTTTTGATCACAAGGCTCACGAGGGACATAACGATACTTGCCGGGTATGCCACCATGCAAGTTTGGATTCATGCAGCAAAAAATGTCATACTCTTGCAGGATCTAAAGAAGGAAAAGACGTCAAACTTGAGCGGGCCATGCATCAAGTGGGAGCCACAGAGAGCTGTTTGGGGTGTCATGAAATAAGCAAGCGGGACACGAATTGTGCCGGGTGCCATGCTTTTATGGAGAAAGACCGCAAGCAGGAGGAGTCTTTTTGCCTTACATGTCACATGCAGCCATTACAGGAAAGCTCAGAGGTGGAAGAGAAGCCCGAAGTGCTGGCCGGTTTACTGCTTCAGTCAAGAAAAACTGTAACCGACACATATAGGGAGGAGGATATACCGGAAAAAGTAATCATTAAAGAGCTGGCAGACAAATACGAACCTGTTGAGTTTCCTCACCGTAAAATTGTGCATACACTTTTGGAAAATATCAAAGACAATAAATTGACTAATTATTTCCACAGCGAAAAGGGTGCACTTTGCCAGGCATGCCATCACAACAGCCCGACAGCAAAAAATCCTCCCCGTTGTGTGAGCTGTCATGGCAAACCCTTTGATGAGAACAATCTGTTGAGGCCGGGAGTAAAGGCAGCCTATCACCAGCAATGCATGGGATGCCATAGGGAAATGCGTATTGAAAAACCCAATGCTGTTAAATGTACTGATTGTCACAAGGAAAGGAAAAAACCGGAAAAAGATTTTTATGGTAGACCCCTTTAAGCAAATGAAGTTGAATATTTTTTGAGGTGGTTTATATGCCGATATCACGAAGAAGATTCCTTGGCTGGATGGGTGCTGCAGGATTGGGCACTACCTTTGGCAACTCAGCTCATGCTGCTGTAAACAAGCATTATAAAGGTTACCCCGAAAGCTTTGGTGTTCTACACGATACTGTGCTGTGTATTGGATGCCGAAATTGTGAGGCGGGTTGCAACAAAGTGAATGAATTGCCACCTCCGGACCGTCCATTTGATGACATATCAGTTCTGGATAATAAGCGGAGAACAGATCCAAAGGCTTATACTGTAGTAAATAGATATGATAATGTTAATAACGCAAGAGGTCCTTTGTACCGTAAAATTCAGTGTAATCACTGTCTGGAGCCTGCATGTGCATCGGTATGTTTTGTAAGGGCTTTTACAAAAACAAAGACCGGTGCAGTTGTTTACGATGCCTCTGTCTGCGTAGGTTGTAGATATTGTATGATTGCCTGCCCTTTTGAAATACCAACTTATGAATATGACAAAGCCCTTTCTCCACGAATCATGAAGTGCACCATGTGTCATCCAAGAGTTGTCAAGGGCAAGCTCCCCGGATGTGTGGAGGCATGTCCGAATGAGGCTTTAACTTTCGGAAAACGCAATGATTTGATAAATATTGCCCGTGAACGCATTCGGAGGTATCCAGATCGCTACGTAAATCACATTTATGGAGAACATGAGATGGGAGGGACAAGCTGGTTGAATATTTCCGGGGTTCCCTTCAAACAGCTGGGAATGCGTGAAGACTTAGGTGTGACTCCTGCTCCTGAATTGACCGCGGGCGCCCTTGGCGCAGTTCCAATCGTAGTAGGACTGTGGCCTGTTCTGCTTACAGGCATTTATGCCATATCGAAAAGGAAAGATAAGATTGCCAGGGAGGAGCATGAACAAGCCCTTGTCACAGCATTAGCTCAATCAAGTGCAGAGGCAGAATCGAAGCTTTCGGAGGCCTTGGAAAAGGCCGAAGTGAAAAATAGAATAACTATAGAAGCAGCGGTAAAAAAAGCGCTTGAAAAAGTGGCCGAGACTCAAACCAAGGAGGGGTCCTGATGTCCAAAGATACAACCACAATCAGCAAATCTCCCCCCCCCCTTGGTTATGCTGCTAAAGAATTGGTGAAGGCATTAGTGCAAACATTTTTGAGCCCTTTTGGCATTGTCGCCGGGATAATTGTAATCTTGGGATTGGTCCTAACAGTCCTGCGATTTACAGGGGGATTAGCGGCTGTAACAAACCTGTCAGACTATAATCCATGGGGTATATGGATAGGCTTTGATCTGCTGACAGGTGTTGCCTTAGCGGCAGGGGGTTTTGTCACTTCTGCGGCAGTATATATTTTCGGCATGAAGAGATACCATTTTGCAGTAAGACCTGCCCTCTTAACTGGATTTCTGGGATACGCACTTGTGGTTCTCGCTCTGCATTATGATGTGGGGAGACCTTGGCGTTTGCCTTATCCCTTTATCATAAGGCAGGGGACAACATCGGTTTTATTTGAAGTAGGCGCTTGCGTAGCTCTTTATCTGACGGTACTTTTTGTTGAATTCTTCCCCGCGGCATTGGAATGGCTAGGGTTAAAAAAGGTTAGGGGTCTAATAATCAAGCTAACACTGCTTCTGACAATATTCGGTGTGATACTATCCACATTGCACCAGTCATCGCTTGGCGCGCTATTTCTTATTGCTCCCTCCAAACTTCATCCTCTCTGGTATTCATCCTATCTACCTGTTTTCTTCTTTATCTCAAGTATATTCGCAGGGTTTTCAATGGTGATATTTGAAAGCACGCTTTCCCATCGCTATTTTGCCCATAAGATGGATGAAACGCATCTGAAGGGCCGTGAAGATGTGGCTTTGGGATTTGGAAAAGCCGCATCATTTGTTCTGGCAGGCTATTTTACCATTAAAATTGTAGGGGTGGCCGCTGGCAATAATTGGTATCTGCTTGGCACCTCATACGGATTTTGGTTTCTAGTTGAACTTTTGGGATTTGTGGCACTACCGTGTTTTTTGTATGCGGTTGGTGTCCGTGACCGGAATCTGAAACTCATCAAGTGGGCTGCGGTTTGGACAGTGTTAGGTGTCGTGTTAAACAGGTTGAATGTATCGCTGATCGCTTTTAACTGGCACTTGCCATCTGCTGATCGTTATTTCCCCCATTGGATGGAGATTGCCCTCTCAATTTTCATTGTCACTATTGGCATTATCGCTTTTAGGGTTATTGCCACTATAATGCCTATTTTTTATGAACATTCTGATTACAAAGACTTACACTGAAGTTAATGCAAGAAGGGACATATCAGTATGGACGGGATTTTTTATACACTTCAAGATTTTTTCACATACACTAAGGCAGTCATATACATCCTGATCGTGGCAATCCTATTTGCAATGGCTGGATTCTGGTCTTTTCTGACAGGGAGAGATGAGGATTAATAATCCCCTTGGCAATCTCCCAGACTGCGGATGGCCATTTGATAATTAATGCGAAGGTATTACCTTATATCTGAGGAGTAGGAAATGTATCAATTTATAACCGGCCCCCTTTTATGGCTGTCATTCGGCATTTTCTTTATTGGGTTGATAGTTCGTATAGTACACTATATCAGGGGGCTTAATTGGCAACTGGACAGGGTTACCTATACTGTAAATGTCTCTTATGGAATAAAAGGGGCATTTAGGTCCATTTTCTTTTGGCTCTTTCCTTTTGGAACAAGGAGCTGGCGGACTAAACCAGGAATGACCGTACTTTTTTTCTCCCTTCATATTGGCCTGATCTTTACACCTGTTTTTCTGCTGGCCCATAATATCATTCTGAAAGAAAGATGGGGGTTCAGCCTGCCGACTATCTCCGGGACCCTTGCTGATATCTTGACAATTGCCGTTTTTGTTTCTATTCTTTTTCTAGTTCTTCGGCGTATTGCGCTTCCTGAAGTAAGGATTCTTACAACAGCATATGATTACATGCTCCTGGCCATTACCCTTGCACCTTTTATTACGGGTTTTCTGGCCGCTCAACACGTTCCGAGCTATAGTTTTTGGCTTATAGCACATATTATCAGTGGCGAAATCATGCTGATAGTTATACCATTTACCAAACTGTCCCATATCGTCCTGTTTTTCCTATCCAGAGCCCAACTCGGGATGGACTACGGGATTAAGCGAGGGGGTATGAAAGGGAAGGGTTTGGCCTGGTAATCTTTATCTTAACTTTTTTAATATTCAAGGAGTACTGAACATGCCAGAAGGAATACTCTGCAACAAGAAACCCGTAGAGACCAAAGAAGAACTCCAGGCGATCCTATATGACGGGCGCGGGCAAAGGTATTACGAAGAAATGAATCAACTGGAGGTTGATCGAACTGCATTATGGGCAACGCTCCAGAAGACGTGCAAATCCCGCATGCGGACATGGCTTGAAATATGTGCCCATTGTGGAATGTGTGCTGATAGCTGCTACCTCTATACTGTAAACAACAAGGACCCTAAACAGGTTCCAGCTTACAAGATACAATCGACCCTAGGTGAAATGGTAAAGCGAAAAGGAGATGTTGACAATGCCTTTATGCAGATGGTTATGGACACTGCATGGTCCAAGTGCACGTGCTGCAATCGATGCGGGATGTACTGTCCCCATGGTATCGACATGGGGATAATGTTTGGCTATGTTAGGGGCCTTTGTTTTTCTCAGGGCTTTGTACCCTGGGAATTGAAGATCGGTTCCGGCATGCACAGGATTTACAGGGCCCAGATGGATGTTACTACCGAAGATTGGGTGGAAACCTGTAAATGGATGGAAGAAGAACAAGAAGATGACTGGCCTGTGTTGAAGATTCCCATCGACAAGGAAGGTGCTGATATAATGTACACCTGTAATGCACGGGAACCAAAACACTATCCCTATGACATAGCTGAAGCTGCAATCTTGTTCCATATTGCGGGTGAAGATTGGACTGTCCCCAGCGTTGGATGGGAGGAAACGAGTCTTGCAATGTTTGCAGGCGATTGGGCAGCATGTAAGCTCCAGGTCGAGACTGTTTACGATGCTATGGAAAGGTTAAAACCCAAGAGGATGGTTGGAACTGAATGTGGCCATGCATTCAGGGCTACGGTGCTGGAAGGTCCTTACTGGGCCGGTAGGAAGGATGGAAAGCCCCCTGTCGAAAGTATTCACTATGTTGAATGGGTCGCAGAAGCTTTAAGAACAGGGAAACTTAAAATAGACCCTGCCAAAAAGATAAAGGAGCCTGTTACGTACCAGGATTCATGCAATTACATAAGGAATGCAGGCCTCGGTGACATTGCAAGGGAAATCATGGGCTATATTGCTGAAGATTTTAGAGAAATGACACCATGTCGTGAGCATAATTTCTGTTGCGGCGGCGGCGGAGGACTTAACGGTATCGGGCGATATCGTGAACAGCGGAACATCGGTCTTAAAATGAAGCGTGACCAGATATTAGCCACGGAAGCAAATCTTGTTGTTTCACCTTGTCACAACTGCTGGGACGCAATTAGAGATATGGAAGAAATATACAATATAGACATTAAATGGTCTTTTTTGAAACCTCTTCTCATCAGCATGGTGGAAGTACCTGAACATCTAAAGGCAAAAGATGAATAATATCACTCTGATGCGAGACGGTTCAATTGTTCAAAACGGGGAAACCGTAGAATCGGTCCTACTGATGTTCCTGGGCTTCAAGGTGGATCTTGAAAAAGGATACACTTTAAGAAGTTGGTTTCAGATGCTTGGAAAGTATTCATTGCTTGCAAGTTTGAATGCCTTTCTCCCAACATCTATTGAACAATACCTGGCATGCCCTGCGAACGGATGTTGCTTTGATGGCTTCGATCACCTTGAGTTCAATAAAACAGTTGAAATGATTGGTTTTCCAGGAAACCCGCGTTTAGAAATTTACAACTCTTTTCATGGGATCAAAAGCCATAAAACGTTTGCACTAAAATCCGTCCGAATGGAAAATATCCTAGACATGTCGGTTCGACTTGGAAAGTTAAAGCACGTGGTTTTTGGAGACAAGGTGGATATTTTCGAATTTGATACTGTATTCAGCCTGTTTGAATTTATTGATGGGATTGCTTGGGAACTGAGTTTTCATGGTAGTCCCAAGCAGTGTGAAATAGGGAGGTGATATATGTTTGAAAAAATTTTGTTTGCCACGACAGCTTCACCCACCTGTGATGATGCGGCGAAAGTGGCTTTTAATCTGTCATTGAAGTACGAATCGGAGAAGTTATACGTATTTCATGCCCTTGGAGTTCCCACACGCGGTTTCAGTCCCTTTGTAAAGGACGTCAGGACCGGTGAAACGGAACAAGGTGATCCGGATTATATTCAGTGGGTAAAGGAGGAGATGAAGAATACCTATGCCAAGCTAATAGATACCGTTGAAAACTGTGAGCTTGAAACCACGGTCGGTGTACCCCATACGGAAATTCTGAGGATGGCGCGTAAAAAAGACGTGGAACTCATTGTGATGGGCGCCCACACTAGGCAGGAAGATATAGGGGCGACGCGCTACAGGAGTGTTGCGGGGATGACAATGCAGAAGGTTGCAAAGGCAGCACGTTGTCCTGTTCTAATAATAAGCAGGCCATGTACCACATGCTTTAAGTTATTTTCCCATATCATATTCGGAACCGATTTCTCCAAGGCGTCAGACTCGGCCTTTCTGTTTGCATATAAGGCTGCCAAAGATGTAGGGGCCAGACTTTACCTCTTCCACTCTTGCGATATCAGTTCCCTTCAGGCGGGTAAGGTACCGGGACAAGCAGAGATAGAAGAAAAGATAAAAGAGGCCAGGCGAAAAATGGAACAGAAGTATGTATCTAAAATGGGCGACTTCGACAATTATGAAATAGAGATATGGGAAGGAATACCATATGTTGAAATCTTGAAGTTCGCACGGGAAAAGCAAGCTGATCTCATTGTCATGGCTCACCACACCAGGGAAATCGATCCGGATGAAGCGGAACTCGGGAGCACAGTGGAACAGGTCGTTTTGCGTTCAGCATGTCCGGTTGCAAGCGTGAATCATCCTGACAAAGTGGCCAGTCCTTAAATAAATAGCCTCAAGAATTGCAAGTAACTGCCATGGAGCCCTCAAGTGAAAGAGAAGAAGATTCTGGTAGTAGATGATGATTTGCATATGAGAATCTTCATATCCATCGTGCTTGAGACAAGCGGATACAAGGCTATAGTTACTAAGGATGGAAAAGAGGGCATCCGGGAGGCAAAGGAGGCCGCTCCTGCTCTTATCATCCTTGATCTGATGATGCCAAGGGAAGGTGGAGTTCTGATGTATCGGCAGCTTAAGGTAGACAAGAATCTGAAAGATATCCCGGTTATTATACTTTCGGGTGTCGAGAGCAGGGCATTCTCCCATTCCTTGAAGATGTTGAATATGGGACAGGATGACCCCATACCCGAACCAGAAGCTTACATGGAAAAGCCTCCCAAGGCCGAAGAATTGGTCAATATAATCGAAACACTCCTTAAAGATACAAATTGATGAATGCAAGGCATTGCATCAATTTTGATAAACATGCATATCATCCCAAAGCTGAAAGAGAGGTGTGTTATGGCAAAAAAAATTCTGGTCATGGACGATGACCCTACTACCGTTGATTACCTTGTAGACCTGTTTAATGATAATGGGTATGAGACATGTTTCGCATATAACGCTGCGGAAGGGTTTGAAGCATTGAAGAATGAGAAGCCGGACTTGATAACGTTAGATCTTGATATGCCCAAAGTAGCGGGGCCATTGTTTTACATTAGGTATACAAAAATCCAGGAATTCAAGGATATCCCGGTAATTGTTATCAGTGGATTGCATGTGCCCCACCGTTCCATAAAAAAGGTCGTGGCAGCGCTTGAAAAACCGATTGATCGGGAAGAACTTTTGGCGATAGTAAGGAATACCATAGGTGAGGGATCGTCAGATTAAAAACACAAAATAAAATTCCTGATCGTCATTTTTAGATTGCCTTAGTTCTTATTGCGAGACATTTCATTACAAGACAGACAATTATGGACAAGAAGATATTGTTGGTGGATGATGAAGAAGATATCCGCGATGTTCTGGATATATCGCTATCTGACCTCGGTTACAAAGTGTTTACGGCAAAAAATGGTGAAGAAGCCTTCCAGATTTTCAGAAATGTTAACCCTCCTATAGTCCTCACCGATATACGAATGCCCATCATGGACGGTATAGAACTCCTCCAGAAGATTAAAAAGGAAAACACTGACACAGAAGTGATTATGTTTACCGGCCACGGTGATATGGACCTTGCCATAAAGAGTCTCAAGTATGAAGCAACCGATTTTATTACTAAGCCCATAAATGACGAAATCCTGGGATTTGCTTTAGAGAGAGCGCATGAAAGAATTTCCATGAGGCAGAGAATAAGGGAGTATACTGAAAATCTCGAAGAGATGGTGCGTGAAAAGTCAGCAAGGCTTGTAGAGGTCGAAAGATTGATTGCTGTGGGACAGGTCATCGAAGGTCTATCCTCTGCAACGAGAAATATTGTAGAGGACTTTGAAGGTGGCATTACATATTTCAATGAGCTGCCCTGCCTTGTCTCTATACACAACCGTGACCTTAAGGTTGTTGCCACTAATCAGCTTTACAAAGAGAGACTGGGAGACAAGATAGGGTGTAATAGTTGGGATGCATATAAGGAAGGGGCAGGGCGAAGTGCAAAATGCCCTGTTGGTAAAACATTTCACACGGGAAAGGGTCAGCGGAGCAAGGAGACAATCCAAGACGTAAATGGCAGAGAGGTTCCTGTTATTGTGCATACCGCACCAATCAGAAGCGGGGAAAGTGATGTCGAATTGGTCCTTGAGATATCTGCTGATATTACGGAAATGAATCGTCTCCAAGAGGAACTGCGTACCACCCAGCAAAGATACCAGCAACTCTTTGATGAAGTGCCTTGCTATATTTCCGTCCAGGATGGAAAGCTCAGGCTTGTGGCTACTAACAGACAATTCAAAGAAGATTTCGGCGATGAAATAGGATCGTACTGTTACAATGTTTACAAACATAGAAATGAACCATGTCCCGACTGTCCGGTTGTAAAAACCTTCGAGAGTGGAAAATCACAGCAGTCAGAAACGGTAGTGACATCCAAAACTGGCGAGCAATACAACGTTCTCACCTGGACAGCTCCTATACGGAAAGCTGATGGAGAGGTCACACAGGTTATGGAGATGTCTACCAACATAACCCAGATTCGAAGGCTACAGGATCATTTGTCATCATTAGGTCTTCTGATTGGTTCCATCTCTCACGGAATAAAGGGAATAATGACAGGTTTAGACGGTGGAATGTATTGGCTCGACACAGGCATAGAAAAAGGGAACCAGGAACGGATCGAAAAAGGTTGGGATGTTATAAAACTTATGGTCGACCGTCTCAAGAATATGGTTCTTAACTTGCTTTATTACGCAAAGGAGCGGGACCTGAATTGGGAACGGACCGATGTTCTAAGCTTAGCCAAGGATGTGGCCTCTACTGTTGAACCGAAAATAAAAGGTTATTCTATCGAATTTATTCATGATTTCGACCGGTCTATAGGAAAATTTGAGGTAGACACCAGCGTTGTCTCTTCAGCACTGATAAATATCCTTGAAAATGCTATGGATGCATGTATAGAAGATAAATCAAAAAAATCCCATAAGATCATCTTCAGTGTAACGCAGGATAAAGATCACATTGTTTTCGATATACATGACAATGGTATGGGCATGGATAGAGAGACAAGGGAAAACATATTTACTCTTTTCTTCTCATCAAAAGGAAGCAAGGGAACAGGTCTTGGCCTTTTTGTCTCCAATAAGATAATCCAGGAGCACGGAGGATCAATAAGGGCGGATTCCACTCCTGGCCAAGGATCACACTTCAATATTAGACTGCCAAAGGTCCTCCCGGATATACTCAAAAGCAAGGTCAACAAGAAGGCTCAAAGCTTAACTATTGAATAACGAATTTGAAATTACAAGGTAGACTTTATTCTTAGAGCCCTTCATAAAAAATATCTTGGCGCTTTATACGGATAATTTCCAATATACTCATAGGATTTTAAGCTGCCCTTTAGTTACCGGGGGACGCCCTTAAAATACTAAGATAATCAGTCAATCAGTTGATACATATTCTCTCGTGCAATAGCCGCTCCCCTTTCCACAGCATACCCTACGCCTGGAACACTGCTTCCCAGATGCCTGGCCAGATCCTTGAGAGACATACCCAGTTCCCGGACAGCCTAAAAACAAAGAAGACTTCTGGCTTTGACCTTTTTTTGCTGCTTGCTTTTTACATAAATCTCATCCGGGACCATTTCGTATATTTCAGCAACTCGCCCAGTAATCCGATTCAGGTCATAGCCTCGACGTATTAATTCATATTAGCTTCCGTTAGACCTTCACGGTTATGTCCAGAACAGGGAGTTTAATGTTATTACCCTCGGCGTTTTCGGCCCTTACTCTGATAAGCTGAGCTACGATACTGATGGCGATCTCTGCTGGGGTTTCAGAATGGATGTCGATGCCGATGGGCGCGTAGACCCGATTGAGAAGTTGCCTTTTTATCCCTTGATCTATTAAGCCTTTATAAAGGAGAGCGATCTTCCTCTTGCTCCCGATCATGCCGATGTATCCTGCCTCGGTTCGGACTGCCTGTTCTAGGACCTCTCCATCGCAAAGGTGTCCGCGCGTCACAATCACTAAATAGGACTGTGGGTCGATTTGTAATTTATCGAATACCATGTCAAAGGGCTCCACAAGGACTGTATCTGCCTCTGGAAAGCGTTCTCGATTAGCGAACATGGGTCTATCATCGATGACAACGACTCTAAATTCTGCCATTTTGCCAAGGAGTGAAAGAGCCTGGGCAATATGGCCAGCTCCAAAAATGTATAGAGTTGGGTCCATTTGGATCGGCTCAAGAAGAATATCCATAGACTGGCCATCGGTTCGCCTAAAGGCTTGGAGTTTTAAACGTTTCAGGGGATTTTCTGCACACCAGTGCCATATCTGGTCCTCAACAGCCTCTCCTTCTGACAAGAACCCCCATTTCTCTCCTCCCATTCCAAAGAGGATCTTGGAACCCAGAGGCTGGATTGCAGCATCTCCCCTTGAAACAACTGAGGCAAGGATGCCCCTTTCACCTTGTCCCTGCATTTCTTTTATCTTCTGATATAAGTCGAGGTGACTTCCTTCTGCGCTCTGAAGTGGCTCTATGAGAATGTCCACTGTCCCTCCGCAGATAAGCCCGCTGTCAACCATACTCTCATCGTCAAGCTTGAAACTCATCACTGAGTTTGTCGAATGTGTTATTGAATCGATTGCTTCTTGCCATACTGCAGCCTCAAGGCATCCTCCTCCCACAGACCCGATGGTAGGGCTGTCCTTTGGCACAAGGAACTTTGCACTCTGCTTTCTTGGTGATGAGCCCATCACCTGGATAATGGTGGCCAGGGCTGCTGAGGTGCCTGAGCTTAACGCTCTTACGATCTCCGAATAGATATCTTTCATACCTTTTTCCAACTTGAATCGCAAAATGCACTCAGATGCTGACGGAACAGAATTCACTCGACGTAGAGGTGGAGGTATTTCTTAAAAGGCCACTATCCTTTCTTCGAGCCTGGAAGTAAAACCGCGGGTAAGGCCATATTAATCACTTCATTGATAGATTGAATCGCATTGAGGAGCCGGGTATATGTCAGGACAAGCCCTACGTTCTCGGCAAGCAGGTGCAGGGAATCAAGGTCTTGATCAGAGATATGCCATACATCATGATGATAGAGCCTCAAGGCACCCAGAACTTCGTTCAAAAAAACAATGGGAACGGAAGCAATGGCAGCTATTCCCTCTTTCTTTGCCTCTTCAGGGTATTGAATATTTTCGTCTTTACTCACATCGGCCACAATCACCGGGTTTCCCTTGAGGTTAGCGGCAAGGCTCTTGTCGGCTGCAACAGGTCCTTTGGTCAAATACTTTGGGCTCAGACCAAAACTGGCCAGGATTTCCAGCTCGTTTGTCTCAGGATCCAGAATAAATATGGCACAACCCTTAATATCCAAGGCCGCAACTAATAATTGTGCTAAGTGATTGGTCATAATGTCAAGATTGTCGGATTGGCCGATAGCCTTGGTAACCGCCTTAAATGTTTCAATGGTTATTCTCTCTTCAGTACTCATTTATCGTCTCCTTAATCGGAATGGTAAATCGTATGTCTGACGCTCCTTACACAGCGATGCAAACTGTTATGTCTTTTAGGACGGATAAAACTTTGTTATGTACACTGCGAGTAAACAGCCGAGTCGTTTTACCCGGTTGGCGACTTAATACGATGACCCTATAGCGACCTTTGGCCGCGGTTTCGATAATTTCATCACCGATGGGTTTCACTCTCTTTTTGAAGATATAGTCGATTTGTTCATCTGAAAAACCATTTTCCAATAGAAATCCCTTGGTTGACTTGAGCCCGGCTTCCTTCTCTCTGAGTTCCGCTGCGAGCGAGACCATGCCCCCTCTCATTTTGGCTAACACGGGGCTCTCCTTAATATCAAGCTCTGGTATAGTGGTGTAAGTGTTAAACAAGGTGATTCTGGCATCCTTTTGTTTGGCAAAAGTTTTGATAACGAAATCCAGAGCCTTTTCGTCATAGGTGGTGAAGTTATAGGGCAGCAAAATTCTTGGTGTGACCATCACGCTCTCCTTTACCCACATTGAGGGTTTTGTATCCAGTTACTTTCTTACCATCCTCTTGAATGAGGAAACTAAAATCCTTCATTGCTCATCGCTGATCTTATGATCTTTATCGTCACACTGTGCAAGTGAAATTCTTGTTGACTACTGATACCACATTGTAGTACTTATGTCAAGTATATTTTCAATCTAAAAACTTGGTAACGTTCAAAAGTGTTCGCATGGGGAATAATTCATAATTTTATCGTGAGTTTTTTACTTTAAATAAATCGGCTGAAAGAAAGTATATATGCAATGAAAAATTATGAAAGACTCAATCTTATTGAGAGCCTAACATTACCACTGCTCTAAACCTGTTATTATCTCGATTACCTATAGGGTACTTTTCCAGTACAAAGAGATGTCTCAGGTGTGTGATTGTCCGAGCCCAAAAAATGCCCTTAGCAACAAAAAAGACAAAGATTAAAGCTGTCGGACTCCTGTCTGGAGGGCTGGACAGTACCATCGCCGCGAAACTGATGTTGGAGCAGGGGATCGAGGTATATGCTATCAACTTTATTTCTCCTTTTTGCACCTGTACTCCAAAAAAAGCAGGATGTGCGGCGGTCGTTACTGCCGTGCGGCAACTGGGGGGTATCACCCTCAAACGGATTGCATTAGGTGAGGAATACCTTGAAATTGTGAGGAATCCGAAACATGGGTATGGATCAGGGATGAACCCTTGTATTGATTGCAGGATCATGAAAATACAAAAGGCCGGTGAATATATGCGGCAGATCGGCGCATCCTTTCTCTTCACCGGTGAAGTTCTGGGTCAGCGCCCCATGTCACAGCACAGACGAGCGATAGAGATGATTGACCGAGAATCCCGTTTCCAGAAATATATCCTGCGGCCCCTCTCGGCTGCGCATTTCGAACCAACGATTCCTGAGCAGGAAAGGTGGGTTGACAGAAGCAAGTTGTTGGGTATATCGGGGCGGTCCAGAAAAACGCAGATATCGCTTGCTTCTGCCAAGGGTATCAGGGATTATCCCTGTCCGGCGGGCGGTTGCCTTCTGACGGATAAGAATTTCGCTGATAGGATGCGCGACTATTTCACATTTACAACACACCCAACGATAAGGGATATTGCCCTCCTCAAAGTGGGAAGACACTTTCGGCTCGATAGCGGTGACAAGGTTATTGTCGCTCGCAATAGACAGGAATGCAAGATCGTGAAAAACCTCTGCCGCGAAGGGGATCATCTTCTTGTACCATTCGATTTTTCGGGGCCTTCCGTGATTCTAAAGGGAAGTTCTCTGGAAGGTGCTCTGAAGAAAATGCTGGAGTATACAAAGAGGTCTGTTCAGGAAAATGCCTGTATAACGCATTTTTATAGAGGAAAAGGCAAAAGCTTATCACTCAAAGCAATATTACGTTAAATCCCTGACTTAAATCAGAAAAGTGCTTGCAGTAGCAAAGAAAATATCTTCGGAGGCTTTGCGGCAGGTTGATTGATGGTAGGACCACGGACCGGCCCCTGGAGCCGTCAGAAATGACCTGACCTTGGGATATTTCTCGCAGATATGAAACCCTAAAGAGATTTTTCTCTTGACTTTATATACCACAATGTGGTTGTAATATAAAAACACCTTTCGGTCAAGTTAAGGGTTCTAGGAATTTCGTGTGGAAAGCGAACAATTCTCATATTTGCGTAATAGACTCGGAAAGACGCAGAGGCAGACGGCCCAACTGCTCGGAACGTCCGAAAAAGCCATACAAGGCTACGAGCAAGGCTGGAGGAAGGTGCCAATGCACGTAGAGCGACAGGCACTTTTCTTAGTCTCTCGGCTTAGGGAGAAAAAGAAAGACCTGAAGCCGTGCTGGGTTATTAAAAAATGTCCTCCAAAGCGAAAGAAACAATGTCCAGCCTGGGAATTCCGGTCTGGAAGGCTCTGTTGGTTCATTAACGGCACCATTTGTGAAGGTAAGGTTCAAAAGAATTGGCACGAAAAGATGAAAATATGCCGCTCGTGTGAGGTATTCAGCACTTTCTTTTCACACCTGCCTGAGATGGAGTAGGTCTCCGGCTCAATCATATTGCTACCGTGTCTTAGCTGTCGGGACGGGTAGCTGAGGAGGATGGATTTGATGATGTCTCTTTTGGAGGAAAAAATAGCGCTTGTTACTTTCCAGGACGTGGAGGGGGTGTGTTTATGGATAATGACGGGGCTCCTTTCAGGAGCCGCATCTATTATTACAGGCATACCTTTACTTTCACACTAATGACAGGAGGCGAAAAAGTGGCAAAAACTATTCAAGAAATAAATGAAAA
>JAKLQB010000131.1 GCA_022013615.1 Desulfobacterales bacterium
CAGGGGGACCGGAATGGTTTAGTGTGTGACGCCGCAAACAATATCGAAGGAAAAGCGGAGCACACGCCCCGCTTTTTTTTTGGATCAAGACAGTCTGGTCTTTTCATGATCATCGACAGGAGTGTGAGAATGGTAGAAACCTCCCCAGACTACTTTTCGATGCCGGGCAGTGCGATAACACAAAAACCGCTGAGGCTCAATGAGAGGTTGAGCTTGATCGGCCTCATCGACGATGGGATGCGATTAGGCTCCTCCCGGGCTCCACTTGTAGCAGACCTCTTTAATGACCTGTGGGATCTTGTCAACAAGACGGTGTCTGGCAGCAAGATTGACTGGCTGAAACCCGAGGATACCCAGAACGGTTTCCAAATATTTGAAATCAATGCCGATACAGGGGAAACCCTCGGTCGGCTTAATATGTTATACCTGAAAAAGCCAATCCCTTGCTATTACCTGGTTTACGTTGAGGTGGCAGCGCCTTTTAGAAGAAAAGGATTGGGAAATCGGATACTCGAATATTTCAGGGATTTCTTGGCTGAAAAATCCGCGGTAGGCATACTGGACAACATCATCCCCGAAGAAGATCCAACTTACAGCATCTATTTCAAGCAGGGTTGGGAACCCGTTGAAACGCTTATTGGCAGTGGCACCCTAGATAGAGACAATGATTTCATGGTTTACGTTCCGCCGAGATTGCAGGGCAAAGAACTTAGAGCACCTATTTTAAAAATGATGTACCACCTGAAAAGGAAGCGCGCTGCCATCGATATGAGGGATAATGAAGTGATGGTCCAAAGAACCATCGCGGAGTTCAAGGATCTTTACATGGCGCTGCTGACCTACTTTGAGACAGAAATACAGAGGGGAAACCCCACCCCTCTCATGCGGTTCATGTTTACCCGTTTTGTGACCAAATTGATTTCTTTCAGGCGCCGTATAGGAACGCTGCTCGGCTATACAGGCGGCGACTCCCTGGAACAGATTGTGCTGGAACCAAAGATTGTAGCACTCCCGATGAAAACCTATCCTCCTCCCGAGCTGACGAGCAACGGCCCTTGTGTAGCGGGTGACAAAGAATTGTGGTCGCGGCTTCCGGATGCGCTGAAAAAGCACCCCGCCCGGTTCATCGAATCGCTGCCAAATTACCGCAGACCGAGCCTTATGTCTTGGTTGAAGGAGAGGGAATTTAGTTTCAGCCATAGGTTGACTATAGGCGATCTTATGGATCTGGGTTTTGATCCCACCCGGCTTAAGGAAATCGCTATAGACGATAAGGAGTACATCTTCGAACGAATACAGGTGAGACAGCTAGCGGAGCTTGAGAAACGGAAAGAAATTCTGAAGCGGGTAAAGTCACAGATGCCCGATGTCAGGGCTAAGGGTGCACATTTGAAAGTCAATCTACCTCTGCTTGTGATCCAGGACAGAGCGAATACTTATGTGTTGCGCCGCAAGGTAGGCGGTATACACTGGGAAGAAGCCGTGGAACAGCTCCACAGCATTCCTTCTCTAAAGGGTATGAATGCCTCGGTAAAAATTGACAGGATAATTGTCAGCACCGTTCGCAGGGTCAATGAAATGATATCGGATCAGTTGGACTTGAGGGAGGAAACTGTCGCTGATTTGCTGACCTGCTTTGTCTCATGGAATCTCAAAAGCAATCAGCCGAAATTGGTAATCGATTTCACGGGAACATGCCTAGAGTCAGTATGGATGGCTTAGGAGAAGGGGTTCTGAAAGACACACGTGTCTCTCTGCTTTTTTCGGAAAGATGCTTCAATATACGCTTTTAGATTGCCACAGCGTCAATTCCAGGTTATCCAAGGTTTCTGGCCTTAGTGGTTAAGAGAGCTCAATCTGAGGTTATCATAGACTACATCTACGATACTGAAATTTATCGGCCTTTGGTTTCTTCTGTATTGTAACAGTAAACTGCACTCCAAGGTGACTTCTCCGTTCTTATCGAATACTGCACTTTTGGGGCAAGGTATTTATTCACGGTTACTATATGAATACTTAAAAATGGTTGGGATTCCAGTATCATCAGAATACTTTACTTTTTGGTGCTGTGTCGGCTAACGGATCATGAACAAGATATTGTGGTACGTCAGTTTGATTGGAATGCCTTTATTAAAGCATACATTGTTGGGATATCTGTTTGATATCAAACGCTTTATGTGGTTTGAAATATATAGCAGGTATCGCAAGGCGAGATAACGCCGTGCTTCACCCGCCGGGCGGGGCAGCGCACAACACTTTATTAAATTGATAAACTTTGAACTGCACAAACATTTGAAAAAATGTGCCACTGTGGCCCGGTCGGTTGTGCAAGCACTTGTTAGTGGTAGTTTTTATTTTATATTATTTTCTATTGCAATTTGTTCCCAAATTTTTTTTATTACTTTCCCGATCTCTTCCTATTCTTCTTCTCGGATGATATCACTTTTGAGTTTCTTTATTGTTTAGCATGCTCATAAAACAATTTTAATAATATA
>JAKLQB010000132.1 GCA_022013615.1 Desulfobacterales bacterium
GCCATCATCGCGCTTACCGGTTCTGCTTCGCAGCCGAAGATAGAGCTCACCTCCCGACCGCCGATGCCGCAGTCGGAGATCGCCGCACGGGTGCTGTTCGGAACAGACGCCAAGGACCTTACACCCGCGCAGAGTATTCAACTCGCGTCCTCTATGGCTACGCTCAGTGGGGTGGGGGGCGCGGGGGGAATCCTGGATGCCACGCGTCGTACGTTGGGCATCGATATGCTCAAGTTTGACGAAGCCGAGCATGATCCCACCGAAACCACGGTAAGCATCGGGAAATACGTGACTGACGGGGTGTATATCGAGGTAGAGCGAGGCACGAAGGAGGACTCGAGGACTTCTGCCACTGTCGAGGTCGAAGTGCTTCCCAATGTCAGGGTTGAGGGCGGTACGACCCAAAGGGGGGGCAGTAAAGTGGGAGTGAAGTGGCAATGGGATTATTGACCCGCCGGGCTCATAACCCCGGTCTGCTGCACTCACTCCTCTGCTATTATTCCTCTATGATGATGGCCTCTCCCGCGCATTCAGCCGCTGCCTGCCTTACGACATCTTCAAGGTGTTTTGGGACTTCATCAACGAGAATGTGTGATACCAGTTTGTCCTCATCGTACTGGAAAACTTCCGGGCACAGGTCGTTGCAATTCCTGTCTCCCATACATGATTCATAGTCGATCTTAACTTTCATGCTTATCTCCTTAATATAGGGCGTTATTGATTAACATGGAATTGTGAGTTTAACCTGTAACTTATCTTGTAAAGGATTTGGGGCTAAAATTCAAATCCTTTTATTAACTCTTTTATTCTATTACGGTTGTACCTAACGCCTGAGGGCGGATGAATCTGGATTATTCGCTGACAAATTGAAGAGGATAGGTTATGGTCCTTAAAAGACAGATATGATAAACGATAAGATATGAATTTCATCTTTTTCATTATTGTTCTAATTGCTTTTGTCTCAGCAGGATGGCACCAGATCAACTGGATGCCGGGCGACGGGGACTTATCCCCAATGGAAAGCCTGTCCAGGAGCATGGTGGAATCTGCTTCCGGATCCGTTGAACTGGCCTTGGGGCTTGTGGGGGTGATGACGCTCTTTTTAGGGCTGATGAAGGTGGCTGAGGCCGGCGGAATGCTCACTATTCTGGCGCGCCTGATACGGCCTTTGATGGTCCGGCTCTTCCCCAACGTGCCTCCCGAGCACCCGGCCATGGGGAGCATGATGTTAAATATGTCGGCCAACGCCCTGGGGCTGGGCAATGCAGCCACTCCCTTTGGCATCCGGGCAATGCAGGAATTGGACAAGCTCAATTCTCGTCACGGAACAGCTACCGATTCAATGGTACTTTTCCTTGCTATCAACACTTCGAATGTGACCATTTTGCCTACAGGGGTTATCGCGCTTAGGGCAGCCGCAGGATCGGTTGATCCGGCCGGAATACTCCCTACAACATTATTTGCCACCATGTTCTCTACTTTTGTTGCCATATTGGCGGCCAAGATGTACGGCAGGGTGTTTATGATTAAGAGAACGCGTCCCGTTGAGATAGAGGGTGAGAGTAACGGTTCTACCCCCTCAGTGAAGGAAGAACCTGCTAACGAGTCCTCAACCGGTGGTTATCCTGTATGGGTGAGCTGGGTTGCCGTGTGCGCCCTCATGTCAATTATTCCCTTGACTGTTTTTTTCGGAAAATCCATCTCTCCCTGGATCATCCCGGGTCTTATGCTTGGGTTCCTCGCTTTCGGTGTTTTAAGGCGTGTGCGTGTCTACGAAATTTTTGTGGAAGGGGCTAAAGAAGGCTTTCAGGTGGCCATCAGGATTATTCCCTACCTGGTGGCCATTCTGGTGGCTGTGGGCATGTTTCGTGCCAGTGGTGCTATGGAGACAATGGTCAATATACTCGCAGACTGGACAGGTAAGGTGGGATTGCCTGCCGAAGCCCTGCCCATGGCGATACTCCGCCCGCTGTCGGGATCCGGAGCATACGGGGTCATGGCCTCTATCATTAATGATCCCGTTATTGGCCCGGATAGTTATACCGGCTATCTGGTCTCAACACTCCAGGGGTCTACAGAAACCACTTTTTATGTGTTGGCGGTATATTTCGGGGCAGTTCAAGTGCGGCGAATACGCCATGCCCTGGCAGCGGCATTGACCGCTGATTTGGCTGGAATCTTTGCCGCAGTGGTGATCTGCTCATACCTTTACGGGTAAGGGATCCTACGGGAAGCTTTTATGGCGAAAGGGCTAAAACGATGAAAGAAGACAGGCTCATTTGCTCAGAATGCGGCCGGGAAGCCAATAAAAGCAAGGTATGTATAATTGACGATAAGGTCGTATGTTTTACGTGTATGTATGGGGATATAAAACCGTTTGACATCTATCCAATTGGCAGCGTGAGAACAAAGCTGGGATCCAAGGAAACAAGTAATCTTCCCGCCGACCCCAATGGGATATCCTGTATTGATCTCTTTCCTTCTCAAAAGCGATTCTTATATAAGTTGGAAGGGGAAACCTCTTTGCTTATTGTTTATTACCTTCATAAGGTGAAATCAGTGATTACGGTGTTTAATAGACGGTTGGACGGCAAGAGAGTCGGGGTTTTTGCCTCGCGTACCCCAAACCGGCTGTCAAAAATTGCTGTTCAAGAAGTAAGACTCCTGA
>JAKLQB010000133.1 GCA_022013615.1 Desulfobacterales bacterium
GGGCTGTATTAGAAAATCCCCCTCAATCCCCCTTTGCAAAAGGGGGAAGTACTCGGAATGCCTGTACTTATTGAGATGTTACAGTTTTTTTAACTAAAAAAAACTGGTTTTTATCTGAGGAAAGAGGTTGTTATGACACTGGTTTAAAAAGTAATCATCCGTCATACCGGCAATAAAATCGCGCACTATCCCAGCTAACGGTGTTCCTTCTCTGTATTCTGGCGATATGCCGTCAAGGAACTTCCTGTAGATATCAGATTCCTCATTACCCGTTTCAAGGTCCTGGAAGTACTTTTCAAACAGCAATTCAAACATCAGCCGGATTTTTGATGTCTGTTCCTTGACTCTATAATTCTTGTAAATACGCTCTTCATTGAATTTCTTAAGCCTTCTGAGGGCCTCCCCCACTTCATTGCTGAAACTGACATAGGGTTTCTCCAGGCTGTTCGTAATAAGGTCTTCCACGAGACCGTAAACAATGGTTCCGTTGGTATCGCCCAAAACCTGTGTGCAGTCTTTGGGTATGTCTCGCCGGTTTATCAGACCGAGCCTGATGGCATCTTCGATATCACGGCCTATATAGCTTATAGTATCAGCCATCCTCACCACACACCCTTCCAGGGTCATTGGCCAGATATCCATGGACAGGTTCTCATTTTTTTGATTCATTTCGTCATACAAGGTTTCAAAATTTTTGTCTTTTTGAGGTTCCAATGCCTGAGAATGCAATTCTCCGTCATGGCAGAAGATCCCGTCCAGCACTTGCAGGGTCAAATTCCAGCCTTTCCCTTTGCGCTCAATCTCCTGAAGGAATCTAACACTCTGTATGTTATGGAAAAACTGACCGATGCCATGTGATTCACAGAGGGAGGAAAGGATTTTTTCGCCGTCATGTCCGAATGGGGTATGCCCTATGTCGTGTCCAAGTGCTGCAGCCTCGATTAGATCTTCGTTCAGCCTCAGAAGGCGCCCGATGGTTCTTGCAATCTTGGATACAAGCTGGACATGGAGAACCCGGTGTGTGATATGATCATTTTTAATGAGGTAAAAGACCTGGGTTTTATCTATGTAACGGGAATAGGCCAGAGAATGGAGTATCCGGTCGGAGTCGACAGAAAAACTCTGTCTGTGCCCCTGATTTATCGCTTCCTCTTCCGTTATTCTTATTGCATACCGACTCAGGCAGGCCCATGGAGAAAGTCTGGCTTTCTCACTTTCATCCAGATTATCTCTTATTCTTACGAGATTTTTCTTGATCTGTTTATCCATCGTTAATTCTTTCTGCTTTCAGATGGCCGTTTGGGGAAAAACCCCTACGATCTCGATTATGTGCGTCAATCTACTCAGGTTCTGGGTTCACGGTTCTGGGTTCACGGTTGGTCGCTTTGCGCTCTTCATATTTCTTGAGATAGGTGATGAATCCACGAACAGTAGCACGGGTTCGTCTAGCCAGTTCATAAGCACATTTAAATTCGCCGGAAGATATGTACTCTTCGTCCAAGGCTACATAAAGCTCGCTCTAAACTTCCGTGCAAGACCGTTTGGCGTACCGTAAGAACCTGATGAACTCGGGATTCGTCTCAGAATCGAAACCTTCAGCAATATTATGCATCGATGATCCGGCAGCATCTTGTATCTGTTTCTTCAACCCGTAGTCCTTCGCAAATCCTGGCTTCTTCGTCAGTCTGTACACTTTTTGAGTCAATTTGCGTGCCAGTTGCCAAGCCTCAACATCTTCAAACCGTTCAATGTTCATCTCTCTTCAACCATGAACCGTGAACACTTGAACCGTGAACCAGTTACCTTTACTAAAGATAAAATTGCTGGCGAATCATTTTTTTACTTGAAAAAAAGATTTGGCAATGTTAAAAGAAAAAGTTTGTAAATTTCAGGTTCTTATAAGCCAAATGTGCTTAAAAACAAAATCTGAATCTTGAGGCGAATTTTCGCCAAAATATATCAGGATTGATTTAGAAGCTCAAGGTCGAAATCTGATATATAAAATTCACATGCTCAGAATTTTGCCGGGTGCCCTGCATGCCTCAGGGTGCATGACATTCTGGGCAGAGGAAAAACCGTGGCATAGAAATCTAAGGAGGATTAAATGGCAGCAGTTATTAACATGAAAGAACTTCTGGAGGCAGGTGTTCATTTCGGACACCAGACAAGACGTTGGAACCCCAAGATGAAACCTTATATATTTGGAGCACGCAATGGGATCCATATCATTGACCTTCAAAAAACCGTCAGGCTTTTTAAGACCACCTATGAATTCATTGTAAGGACAGTGTCTGAAGGGTATCCGGTTCTTTTTGTAGGCACAAAAAAACAGGGCCATGACTCTATTGTCGAAGAAAGTGAACGTTGCGGCATGTTTTTTATAGTGAACCGCTGGCTGGGAGGCACACTTACTAACTTCCAGACCATCAAAAAAAGCATCAAACGCCTGAAAGACATTGAACGTATGAAAGAGGATGGATCAATAAATCGCTATACTAAAAAAGAAATCCTAAAGATGGAAAAGGAGTTGTTTAAACTGGAAAGAAACCTCGGGGGTATAAAGAATATGGACGAGCTACCCGGGGCTATTTTCGTAGTTGATCCCAGGAGAGAAAAAATCGCCGTTAAAGAAGGCAGAAAACTTGGAATTCCGGTGATCGCCATTGCAGATTCTAACTGCGATCCTGACGAAATAGACTTTATCCTTCCAGGTAATGATGATGCCATTCGAGCCATCAGATTGTTTTGCGCAAAGATTGCCGATGCATGCATCGAAGGACATAATCTGGCCGAAGAGCGATTAAGGGCAGAGGCTGAACTGCTTAAAGAACAAGAAATTACCGAAGCAGAGGTAATTGTATCCGATGAACGTGAAGAGGGAGGCCCTGAAGTCATCATTCTCCCGAAAAAGGAAGAAGCAGCCGTTGAGGTAGAATCTCAGGAAACAGCCGTTGAGGTTGATGATTGATGATTGAAAATCACAAATAGACAATAGGCAATTGACAATAGTCAATAGTCAACAGTCAATCCAGAAACGAAGGGAGATTTAAATTGACAGTTAGCACTTCACAGGTAAAAGAGTTAAGAGAAAAGACGGGCGTCGGCATCATGGACTGCAAGACGGCCCTTAAAGAATGTGATGGAGATATTAACAAGGCTATTGATTATTTGCGTAAAAAAGGCATTGCAACCGCCAAAAAGCGGAGTAGCCGCACTACATCTCAAGGACAGGTGATGTCTTACATCCACGCCGGAGGTAAGATCGGAGTCCTTGTGGAAGTGAATTGTGAAACCGATTTTACAGGTAAGAATGAAGATTTTGCGATTTTTGTGAAAGACCTGGCCATTCAGATTGCAGCGACCAGTCCAGTCGCCATTGATCGAGAAAGTATCCCCCAGGATATCCTTGAAAAGGAAAGGGAAATTTATGCCACCCAGGCAAAAGAATCGGGCAAGCCTGAGAAAGTGATCGAAAAAATTGTGGAAGGAAAGCTGAAAAAGTTTTTTGCTGAGGCCTGCCTCCTGGAGCAGCCTTTTGTTAAAAACCCCGATATCACCATTCAGGATCTCATAAATGAGATGATTGCCAAGACAGGGGAAAATATTGTGATGCGCAGGTTCGTTCGATTCCAGCTCGGAGAGAGTGATTAGCCCCGTTTCGCTGGACTGTGCGGTAGGTAGGTAGTAGGTAATAGTCAAATTACCACCCCTAAAAGGGTCCAAATATGTAAATAAAATGAATTCAAATGACAAAGGTCAAAGCCCAAATTTCAAATGAATGTCAAATGACAAATGCTTAAAAATATATGTCCACCCATTAATTCAAACGCAGCCTACATTTGTGAAGATGCACAATGGGAAAAAGATAAATAATTGATCTTTTTGGGAAACATTTTGACATTGGGGTTTTGGATTTGATTTGACATTTGGATTTTGTCATTTGAACTTTATTCCATAGGGCTTCACAAATCACCATCTAACACGCATGGCAGAGCTGGGATTAAGTAATAAATGGATAATTCAGGAGTATGTGGATGAAGGCTAAGCAGCCCTGTTTCAAACGCATCCTGCTCAAATTAAGCGGAGAGGCCCTGATGGGGGAAGAATCCTTTGGCATCGATCCCTCAGTGCTTGAAGAAGTGGCATCTGAGATATCCTCAGTACACAAACTTGGGGTCGAAGTGGCAATTGTGATTGGCGGCGGGAATATATTCAGGGGGCTTCAGTCTGCTAAATACGGTGTGGGACGCGTTGCGGCTGATTACATGGGCATGCTGGCAACTGTTATAAATGCCCTTGCGCTAAGTGAAGCATTACAGCGTATGGGAGCCGAAACAAGAGTCATGACCGCCATCGATATGATCAAGATTGCCGAGCCTTATGTGAGAGGGAGGGCTATCAGCCACCTGTCGAATAACTGCATTGTGCTTTTTGGGGCCGGCACCGGCAACCCCTTTTTCACAACAGATACTGCGGCAGCTCTCAGGGCTATGGAAATTGACGCTGATATCCTCATGAAGGCAACAAAGGTGGACGGGGTTTATGACGCTGATCCTGAATTAGAGCCTTCTGCCAGAAAATTCCCCCAGATGACTTACCGTGAGGTGATAAAAAGGAATTTAAAGGTTATGGACCTGACCGGTGTTTCATTGGCCATGGGTCAGGAATTGCCGATAATTGTCTTTAACCTTAGAAAAAAAGGTAATATTATAAAGGCTGTTAACGGAGAAAAGGTTGGGACTTTAATAACAGGGGAACCATCATGAAGGATGAAATCATTTCCGAACTGCGGGAAAAAATGAGCAAGACCGGGGAAGCCCTGAAAAGAGACTTCAAAAAGATAAGAACTGGTCGTGCTTCCACAGCGTTACTGGACGGCATCAAGGTCCAATGTTACGATACTCAAATGCCGGTGGAACAGGTTGCATCAATTTCTGTGCCTGAAAGCCGGCTTATCACCATTCAGCCATGGGATCAGTCTATAATTACGGAGATAGAAAAAAGCATTCTGAAATCCGAATTGGGTCTGACCCCCATGAATGATGGCAAGATTATCAGAATAGCCATCCCCCCGTTGACTGAGGAAAGGCGAAAAGAGCTGGCAAAATTGGCAAAAAAAATGGCAGAGGAGAGCAAAATTGCTCTCCGTAACCACAGGCGAGAAGCCAATGAAATGTTCAAAGAGCTGGAAAACGAAAAAGAGATCTCAGAAGATGAATTGTACAAATCCCATGACGATGTACAAAAAATAACGGACGACTTTATAAAAAAAATAGACGAAATCACCGCCGAAAAAGAAAAAGAAATAATGGAATTCTAACTCCTCAATTCCTTAATCCCTCAATTTTTTCAATTCCCTGCATCTACAAACAGGACAGTATGACCTTGATTGATCCAAATAAAATACCCAAGCATGTGGCAGTTATTATGGACGGCAATGGCAGGTGGGCCAAGAAAAGAGGTATTAACAGATTTCTTGGGCATGAGAAGGGAACGGAAGCCGTAAGGGAAATCGTCAGAACCAGCCGTGAAATTGGAATTCAGTGGCTCACCCTATATGCATTTTCCGAAGAAAACTGGAAAAGGTCTAAACTTGAAATCCAGGCCCTCATGAAGCTCCTGAAGCGTTTTCTCAAGGGCGAACTGAAAGAGATGCAGGAAAACGGCATACGGCTCCAAACCATAGGAAGGACCCGGAAACTGCCTGATGATACAAGGAAAATACTCCTTGAGACCATGGAAAAAACCGCCTCCAACAAAGATATGGTCCTCACGTTGGCCCTCAGCTATGGGGGGAGGCAAGAAATCGCAGACGCTATCAGAAAAATAGCCACGAGAATCGAAGATGGTGGGATATCTGCCAATGACATCTCGGAGCAACTGATATCAAAGTTCATGTATATGTCAGACATGCCCGATCCTGACTTGCTGATCAGAACAAGCGGTGAATATCGTGTTAGTAATTTCCTTCTGTGGCAGATTGCATATACTGAAATCTATGTCACACCCACCCTGTGGCCGGACTTCGGGAAGGAAGAGTACTTGGCGGCTATCCAGGATTTTCAGGGAAGGGAGAGACGGTTCGGGGCTACTGGCAGTAGGGAGTAGGCAGTAGGCGGTAAGGAGCAAAGGGTCTGCCTGGCACTTACTGTTTACTGTTATTGCGGAGCTAAAATGCATTTGAAACGATGGCTTACGGGTATAATCGCCATACCCATTCTTGTTTTCCTTATAACCTGCCAGCTCAGATTGCCCTTTTATACACTCCTTTATCTCGCATCCCTGGTCGGTCTAATTGAGTTTTACAGAATGACCGTTCCTGACCTTCCGAAGTTTGTCCGGTGGTCCAGCTATTTTCTTACGTTTTTACTGTTTGTCGTGATCTTCGAACGCCAAATTTTGCTCGTACCTGTAGTTATTGTGCTCTGGGCATTCGTCCCCATGGCTTACTACATGTTAACGCATCCAGCTCCCAGTCGGCAATGGACGTCAGATATCGGCAAAGCAGTATTAGGCCCCCTTTACGTAAGTATCCCCCTGACAATGCTTTTGCACATTGACCGGTACTATCCTAAAGGAAGTATCTGGATTTTTTTTCTCCTGGCTGTCATCTTTGCGAGTGATACCGGTGCTCTTTACGCTGGAAAACTTTTCGGCAAACACAAGCTCTATGAGGCCATCAGCCCCGGGAAGACGTGGGAAGGCGCCATTGGAGGACTTTTAAGTAGTTTAATTGTTGCTTTCTTTTTTTTGAAAATCATAGCCCTGCACCGACTCGATATTAATATTCTGATTCTGGCCGCATCCCTGTCTGTGGCAGGACAGATAGGGGATCTATCCGAGTCCATGCTAAAACGAAACTACGGGGTAAAAGACTCAGGTCATATACTTCCGGGACACGGCGGAATTCTCGACAGGATCGATGGGCTGCTCTTTTGCATTCCTGTACTTTATGTTTATCTTTCATTTTCAATAAGATAAGTTTAAGAAGTGACTAAAGTGAACTAAAGTTAAGGGTAACATCTCAAAAAGTTGGGGCAAATACGCTGGTGTAGGGCGGCATTTTATATGCCACCGTTATTGGCGGGGTATAAAACCCCGCCCTACAAGAAACAAACCCGAA
>JAKLQB010000011.1 GCA_022013615.1 Desulfobacterales bacterium
CGATTGCTAAATATTATTGGATGGGCCACGGATCGCTGATTTTGGGTCATCGGCATCCCGATGTCGTGGAAGCCTTGCACAGACAGATTGACAGGGGCGCCCACTATGGAGCGTGTCACGAAATGGAGGTGAAATGGGGGGAAAAAATCCTTGAACTCATTCCATCCGCTGAGAAAGTTCGCTTCACTGCCTCTGGCACCGAGGCGACTTTATTGGCCATCAGATTGGCCCGATCCTACACAGGGAAGAAAAAGATTGTTCGTTTTGAAGGACATTTTCACGGTTGGCATGACGCGGTATCAATCGGCACCTTCCCTCCCTTCCACATCCCTGACTCCAGCGGCATACCGAAAAGCTTCCTCAGTCACACATTTGTTTTGCCACCCGATGATCTCCAGCCCCTTGAAGATCTGTTAGAAAAGAATTCGGATGTAGCCTGTGTCATTTTGGAGCCTTCCGGAGGCTTTTCAGGTGCCTACCCTCTGACCGGTGAGGATCTGATATCCATTAGAGAGATGACTGAAAAGAAAGGTGTCCCTTTAATCTTTGATGAGGTCATCACAGGATTCAGGTTTTCACCGGGCGGTGCCCAGGCGCTTTACGGGGTCATGCCAGACCTTTCCTGCTTTGCCAAGGTTCTTGCAGGTGGGTTGCCTGGAGGAGCAGTTGCAGGCAAAAAGGGCATCATGGGGTATCTGGAATTCCGGGATGATCCCGAATGGAACAGAAAGAAGAAAATCTATCACCCCGGAACTTTCAATGCCAACCCAATCTCCGCTGCCTCGGGAGTAGCCACTCTGAATGTTATCAGCCAAGGCGAAGTCATTCCAAAAGCCAACCAATATGCCCAGGATATTCGTGACGCCCTTAACCGAGTCATCGTTCATCATAAGATAAACTGGTGCGCGTACGGCGAGCACTCTATTGTCCACCTCCTTATGAACCATCACTGCCCCAAACAGGGTATTTGTGACAGAAAGTTATGTCGGTATGACTATCGGAAGATCTATCAAAAAGACCCGTTGCTTTTGCGCACGTTTCGTGTTGCCATGCTCAATCAGGGTGTCGACTCTATTGGGGACCACTGGTGGATCTCTTGGCTCCATTCAGAGGATATTGTGGAAAAAACTGAGCAAGCCTTTGACCGAGCGATCTCAATACTCAAGGAAGCACTTCCCGATCATTTTCCCAAACGCTAATTGTGCCGTGGATTAATACCTTTTTAGCAGTGGTATTGTCTGCGTTGGCGTATCGAAGACTGGCATCGGGTCTTGAAGTCTGGACGCTGGGTTGAAAAGATGGCACATAAGACTGCAGAGCGTCTCAGGCGAGCGATAGCAAGCAATTTGGTTGTTGCCTGGAGGATTATGATAATGACCCTTATGGGAAGAGAGACACCCAAGTTGCCTCCAGAGGTGGTGTTTTCAGATCTGGAAATTGAAGTATTGAAAGCCTACGCAAAAAAGAGGCCATACTCCCCCGGATTGTTTAGGCGCCGCAGTAATATTGGTGGCTAAGATTGGAGGTTATCTCGCCCGTTCAAGCGATCCGCCACCGGGTCATCAGATAATGTGGCAAGGCTATTCTCAATTACAACTTATGTGCGAGGGGTTCATGCTTCGGAGTACCGGATGAATATTATAAAGGACTCATTTATGGGTAAAGGGCAGGGCTAGCGCCATGCAGGGCTTTGGCAATCCCCAGGTCACCTTTGCCGTGGAGTCCATGCTCGATGAGATGGATGCCGGCACAGAGATCATTACCGGGTTCTGCTGTACAGGTGAGAATTTCAACCCCCAAATTAACCAGGCATGGAAGACAGACATCGTTCCGGAGGTGATTCCAACCGGTTTCCATACAGACATGTGCCAGGCTTACGACAGCATGATTCGGGTCGGGGATATGGCCGACATCATTATTCCCTTTCACGATCCTGCGATGGCCGCGAAAGAGAAAATTCCGGAATAAGCTTTTTAACATGAAACGCTATCTCTGATAGAGGGCCCAGAGAGGTTCCTTCGATCTGGAAAAAAAGGGCTAACAAAAATTCGAAATCCGAATATCGAAACCAGAAACAAATTCAAAATACAAATGTTCAAAGGCTCGAAACATACGGACATCATTCAGCCGATATTTAACCGTTTTTTTTGCTGGTGTTCTCTCGAAATTTTGTAGAATGTTTTGGTCATTGGAATTTCGAGCATTTGAATTTGTCTCGAATTCCGGATTTTGAACTTCGGTATTAAAACTCAAAATGTATGGTCGGCCCCTTTAGGGGGGCAATCTGTTGCCTTCCGCTCTGGGGGAGAAGATTTAATAGATTTTTATATCTGAAGAACAAACCATACACGGAGACTATATCATGAAAAAAAGTTAAGCTGATTTGATTTGCAGAAAATGAAGGAAGAGGGAAAAAGGTGTGTCTGGGTAACCGCATATGATTTTATCATCGCGCAACTGGCAGAGAAGCCGGCATGGATATACTCCGGGTTGGAGACAGTCTGGGAATGTCCGTATACGGTGATGATGGTACAGTGCCGGTGACGATGGACCAATGTATTTATCACACCGAAGCGGTGCGTCGGGCAGCCACCAACACGTTTGTGATCGGCGATATGCCCTTTGGTTCCTATCAGGCCGGTTGGAAAGATGCCGTTAAAAACGCGGTCCGGTTTCACAAAGAAGCGGCGGTCGACAGTGTCAAGCTCGAAGGCGTTACGAGTGTGGTGGATGTCATCAAGGCCGTTACGGAGGCCGGCATGCTGGTGATGGGACATATCGGCCTGACCCCTCAGTCAAGTTCCGCATTGGGAGGGTTCAAGGCCCAGGAGCGTGCCGCTGAGGCCGCAAAAGACACCATCGAAGACGCCTGGGCTGTATATGAAGCAGGCGTGTGGGCCATACTGGTTGAGGCGGTTCCGCCCGAGCTTTCCCGGATTATCGCGGATGAACTGCCGATTCCCATCTACGGTATCGGCGCCGGTGACTGTGACGGCCAGGTGATGATCTGCACGGACATATCCGGCCTTTTCCAGGCCTTTACACCGAAGTTTGTCAAAAAGTGCGGCAACCTGGGAGCGGATTTAATCAAGGTGTTTGA
>JAKLQB010000134.1 GCA_022013615.1 Desulfobacterales bacterium
AGGATGTGTTTGTTGATTTGCCAATTTAAATGAAGGAGAAAGTTTATGGCCTATAAGTACATGATGTATGAAGAAAAAGAACAAATCGGTATCTTGACTCTTAATCGGCCGGAAAAGCGTAATGCCCTGGGCCATGATTTCGAAGAAGAAATCATCGCATGCCTCCGTGATGCGGGTAAGCGGTGCGATGTGAAAGTTATTATTATCAGGGCTGCTGGTGATATATTCTGTGCAGGCCACGATCGGATGGAAATCCTTAACCAGCCCCTGGCTAACATAAGGCGACTATTCCAGACCTCTTTTAATTTGATGACGGCTATTCGAACTGCTCCACAGTGTATTATCGCCCAGGTACAGGGAATAGCCATGGCCGGTGGCTGTCATTTGGCCGCAGGTTGCGACCTTATCACGGCCGGTGAAGAGAAGGCCAGATTCGGCATGACAGGCCTCATTTATTCCTACAATTGCTCAACGCCGACGGTTGCTGTAAGCCGGGCCGTGCCCCAGAAGAAATGTATGGAAATGCTTATGACAGCGCACCTCTATAGCGCCAAGGAGGCCCAGACGTTCCATCTTGTCAATCGCGTATTTCCCGATGACAAGCTGGATGAGATGACCTACGAATGGGCCAGGGAGATCGCTAAAACCAGCAAGTACGCTATTTATATGTCAAAGCAGGCCTTTTACGGTCAGATTGAAATGACAGAGTCGCAGGCCTACCACTATGCCAAGGAAATGATGGCCATGGCCGGCGTAAGCGTCAACTCTATAGAGGGATTCACTGCTTTCATCGAGGGCCGCGATCCAGTATGGGACGAATCCACGCCATTCTGATATCTACAAGCGCTTTGATCTTTTTCCAGATGCTCTTTAAATTCCGGCATGTGGAGTATGATTTCAGGGTTTTAGGTGAACAATGCGTAACATCTCAATAAATCCGGGTATTCCGAATGCCTCCCCCTTTTGCAAAGGGGGATTGAGGGGGATTTTCTTGATATAGCCCTGATTTAATGAGAACTTACAATAATGCCTGACTTTTATTTCATTTGATAACTGTCTATAAACTGCTTGCCAATTTTCTTTTACCCCTGTTTTCATATTTTTATTTTTTACTGAATCATGCCTAATGGAGCGCGTCTGAAATTTTGATCGTGACGGGTTTGCCCGATACAAATTCTCTGCCTCATTTATACAAAATATTTTGTCTTTCACTTTTCTCTTGCTTATCATATCATCCAATAGTACTATTAGTGGTACAATTGGAGGTAATAAAGATGGCCAAAGTTCCTGAAATTATCCCAGTGTCTGATCTTCGTCAAAACGCTGCTGGCATACTTAAAAGGGTTCGTAAATCACATGACCCACTGATTATTACTCAACGTGGTCGAGCGGCAGCCGTTATGCTTAGTGTAAAGTCTTATGAGCAAGTGGACAGGGAACGGCAAATTCTCCGCCAGTTACTGAGGGGCGAAAGAGAAATTGCGGCAGGGGATGGTTATGATCTTAAAAGTGTTTTAGCCGAAGCCGACTCTCTGCTATCCGGTGGTGAATCTTGAAAATTCTCTTTGCTCCTACAGTTAGAGTACAATTTCTTTCCGCCATTTCACATATCCGTCGTGATAAACCTTCCGCCGCCACTCGATTTCGCCAAAGGGCTGAAAAGTCTTTGAAAAGGCTTTTAGAATATCCAGATTCTGGTCGTTTTATTCCTGAGTTTCCCGAACTGCCATATCGTGAGCTTATTGTTCCCCCATATCGATTCTTCTACCGGGTAAAGGATGACATTTTTTGGATCGTTGCAGTTTGGCATGGAGCACAACTTCCTGAAGAGCCGACCTGAAAAATCAGCATCTAACTATTGGCTTGCAGTTAGCGCCAGAAAAAACAGCGCAACTGAAGCCGGTCGGTTGTACACCTGGGGGGATAGCGTGACTGAAAGGGGCCTGGGGTTTGCCCTTGACTCATATGGAATGTTAGTAAGAGTCAAGAGCAGACCCCATGGATTTGGCTTGTTTTTGCTGTGCGTCGGTTTGTCTTTTTTCTTTTAATTTCCGGACAAATTTGGGCAGGCTCTGGGGATTTGATTCACTGAACCCGTATTTATGACAGAAATCCAGATAATAACGTAACCATTTTAAATAATGGTTTTGATATGTTTTGGGTATTATTGTTGTTTTTGTTCAATAAAGCGTTTAACTGTGCATTTATTGAGGCGGGAATCTTTCTCATCATATTTATCCGCCTCTGGAGGATTTATTCATATACGCCTATCTTTATTTATTGATTGTTAGCCGGTTAGGAATATCATAACCAATTACCTTTTTTGTTGTTAATATTCTTTATTTTTGCTATTTAAACGCTAAATCATATAATCACTTGATGGCGCGGACGCTTTGCGCCACGCCATCGCGCTGCGGATTACCATCCGCAGCGCGTTAGCAGTCGGCGGGTACATTAAAGGATCATATTTTTACTAATCTAAGTAATAATTAAAAGGATGGAGAAAATCGATGGAAAAAGCAAAAAGGTTATTTATAACATTGATGTACCGGATGTCTTTTATGAAAACAGTAATTCTGGCAACTCTAATGATTCTGACAATATTTATGCTGGTTTGCAAAGAATCGGATGCTGTTTCAGAGACTGATTACAGGGCAGTGTGCAGAGAGATTCCAGTAGCCGAATTGACAAAAAATCCAACAGTCTATGTTGGACGAAAGATCAAAATTACTGGTGAAGTCGTCGTATTCGAAGAGACCAGTGATCAGAAATCTGGGGGAAAAAACACAATGCTTGTCATAGGAGTTAACGATCCTTCCTCAGTCCGTTCCAGCGGAAAGCTGCCAGTCTTTATCTCATACGTCGGGTCAACATCTGCATTTATCAACGATATAGTGACTGTTTACGGCGATTTTTACGGTAACGATACACCTAAACTAAAATTGATCGAGAAAAAAACTTTACCGCGAATAAATGCAAGATTCATAATAATAGAACCTAAAAAAAAGGATAAAAAATAAGGTAGTGATGCGATAGGCAGTTGGATTGTTATGCGGCAAGGATACTCGAGGAGCAGGAGATTGGACGCCGGAATTCTGAAAAGCGATCTATCTTCCAAAGGAATATGCTTATCTCTTGTAACACATTATATAAATTAATTGCTTTTTGTGTTTGCCAAAATCAAAAGTAAGTTAAACAAATAAAAGTGTTTTGTCTGCTCACGGTGTTAACATCGTATTGGAGCCGATGCACTGGCGTCTGTGCTGCGGCGAAATTTCATAGAAATGCTACGCTGATTAAGTTTTAAAAAGTCCGTGCTCAAACCCGTGCACGGCTCAATACGGCGTTAGGCAATGATGGATGTCCTGGTTATTGGCAAACCTAATAAAACAAAGGGAGGGAAATCAAAAATGACTAAACTTATAAAAAAAACAGATTGTTTGTTTATTGTATTGGGTATTCTCTATTGTGTTGGGGTTCTACCTAATGTCGAAGCTGCAGAAACTGCTAAAAAA
>JAKLQB010000135.1 GCA_022013615.1 Desulfobacterales bacterium
CAGGGGTTCGGTGAGCAGGGTCATTGAGAACATTGAATCTGCATGTTCCGCCCTGTATGGATTAGCTAAAGAGAATGAGCACATTGATCAACTTGCCAATGGTATTGATCAATACCTGGTGTGGGAACCTTTGGGTCCTTTTTTAATTATCACACCGGGCAATATTCCCATGCACGCATGGTCATCCTTTGTGCCCTATGCCCTTGCTGCCGGATGTACTGTTGTTGTAAGTCCAAGCAGGCAAGATCCCGTGGCCGCGGAAACCATTTGTAGAGTGGCGCAGGAGGCAGGGTTTCCTCCGGGTGTCATAAACATGGTTCATGGCGGAAGGCACATAAACAAGGATATTTTGTCACAGCCGGAGATAAAGGGAGTCGGGTTTATCGGATCAAACAGGGCAGGGCACGAACTTTTTGAAATGTGCGGAAAGCTTGGGAAGACCTCTTCCATTAATGGGAACGGCAAGAATCATGTGGTTATTATGCCGGACGCTGATATAGATGAGTCGGTACGATGGCTTGTGAGGGGCTGTTTTGGCATGACCGGGCAGCGCTGCCTTGGTGTTGATAATGTAGTCATTATTGGGGACATATACGATGAGGTAAAGAGCAAGTTCAAGGATGCCACTGCGAGCATGAAACTGGGTTACGGCCTTGATGAAGAAACCGAACTGGGGCCTTACACCACCCAGGCTGGCAAAGACAAGATCCTGGAATGGATCGATAACTCCCTGACAGATGGCGCAAAGATGGTGCTGGATGGTAGAACGGTCAAGGTAGAAGATTACCCTAATGGTTATTTCCTTGCACCAACTATCCTTGAAGATGTCAATGTTGACATGCCTATGGCCAAAGAAGAGGCATTTGGCGCTGTGGCAGCGCTGATCCGGGGAGATAGTCTTGATCAGGCCATAGAATGGATTAACACCAAGACCAATCTCGGGCACTCGGCAGCCATTATGACTGCCAGCGGTAAGAATGCGCGCAAGTACATCAGAGAGGTCAATGTGGGTAATATTGCTGTGAACCTGGGCGTTGCGCAACCTTATGCCTTTTTCCCGTTAGGCTCCAGAAGGGAATCGTTTGTGGGAACGGCCAAATCGAGGATCGCCTCCATGAAAATGTTCATGGACGAGAAGACCGTGGTCTCGCGATGGGTATAGATGCCTATGGCTTAAAGTGCCTAAAATACCTAATCCCGCCTCGGCGGGACTAAAGTGCCTAAACTTAATTTTAACGTAAGTTCTCAAAATGTTGTGTCAAGTTATGGGCCTCCGGATTCCCACCTGAGCAGGAATCCAGAGAGCAATCCCCAGTTTATTGAAAAATTACTATTTGTTATGGGAAGCCTTTACTCCTGGCAGAATTTGGGGACAAAAGGTGAATTTATATGAATTATTACGTTAACCTAAAACACAAAGAAAAGGAGGGTTAGACATGAAACACATCACTTTAATTATCGTGGCAATGTTTTTTTGTGGGGTTTTCCTTGCATCTCATGCAACCATGGCCATTGCAGGGGGAAAGACAGGGGTTATTGTGGTTGATGTTCAAGGTGATTTCACCACATTGAAGAACGGATCATTGGCATGCGGTGGCACAGACAAGGCCTATGTTGATAAGGTTGAGGAGGCTACCAAGGCTCTGAGTAAGAAGGGATACCTTATCTTTGCTACCCAGGACTGGCATCCAGCAGACCATATGTCGTTTTTTTCGAACCATCCCGGGAAAAAGCCCTTTGAGGCCATAAAGATCGAGGAAAGAACCCAGGTCCTCTGGCCAGTCCATTGCGTACAGGGGACGGAGAATGCGAGAATCCTTGTGGACAATAACATCTTCATGGCAGTCGTGCAAAAGGGGAAAGATACAAGGTATGACAGCTACTCCGGTTTTCAGGACGATGGCGGTGCCAAAACAGAGATGGACTCGATCCTGAAAAGTAATGGGATCGAGAAGCTCTTTGTGTACGGGATTGCAACCGACTACTGTGTGAAGGCAACGGCCATAGATGCGGCTGACGCAGGATATGATGTTACCGTTATAGAGGGTTTGTGCAGAGGCGTGGCGCCCGAAACCTCGGAAAAGGCATTGCAAGAGATGAAGGACAAAGGGATAACTATTGAAAAGGAACTGAAATTGTAAAAGGCAAAATCTCTGCGAGAACAAAGGGGTTCCTGGATATATTTTTAGGGGCGGGGTTTGCCTGCCCGCTCGTGCCTTGCAATGGCAGGCGGGTCCCCGCCCTTATTATGTTCCTGTGGCCCCGCAGGGAAGGAATAGGGAGAATAACCAAAGGATATTCAGAAAAGACAGAGAAAAAACCATAACCCTGTAGAAGAAAACAATAATGGAGATCTACCGAAATGGTATCCCTATCCGCTTTACCATCAACGGGAAGAGCGTTGAAGTGAAAGTTGAGGCTGGAGAAACAGCTCTTTATACTATCCGTGATCGGCTGGGCCTTAAAGGGACAAAAGAGGGCTGCGGTATAGGCGAGTGCGGGGCCTGCACCCTAATGGTGGATGGAAAGGCAGTTAACGCATGCCTCACGCTTGGCGCCCAACTTGATGGCAGGGATGTACTCACTGTTGAAGGGCTGGAACTGCCCACTGGTTTGAATCCCATGCAAGAGGCCTTTTTGGACCATCATGCAGTCCAGTGCGGATTTTGCACGCCTGGCATTTTGATGAGCACACATGCCCTTTTTAACGAAAACCCCAAACCATCGCGCGAGGATATTGTCGAAGAGATTTCTGGGAATCTATGCAGGTGTACCGGCTATGAGCACATTGTCTCTGCCATTGAAGATGCAGCAAACCGGCTCTCAAAGGAGAAAACATAATGTGTGCAGAATTAGCATATGTTAGGCCGGAGAAACTGGATGAGACCCTTGAATTCCTTGAGGAGCACGGCGGAGAGACTGCGGTTGTGGCCGGGGGCACTGACGTCATGGTAGACCTTCGATCCGGTGCCTTGCAAACGGGCTATCTTTTAGACGTCAGCCGCTTATCCGAACTAAAGGGAATCGCGATACACGAGGACGAGCTCTGGGTGGGTGCCGGTGTCACATTGTCTGAAATATATTCTTCGGAAATCCTGGCCCAATTCGCACCTGCACTTCAGAAAGCTGCCTTTACCTTTGGAAGCAAACAGATAAGAAACACCGCTACAATCGCGGGGAACGTGGTTAACGCTTCTCCCTCTGCCGATACAATGCCACCGCTGATCATCCATGAGGCCAGGGTTGTTCTTGTGAGCTCAAACGGTGAAAGAACTGTACCTGTCGAGGCCATGTCTACGGGGCCTTACAAGAGTTCTATTCGTCCGGATGAAGTGATTACCCGTTTTATACTCAAACCGGCGGAAGGCATGTTTGCTGATTTTCAAAAAATTGCCAGGAGAAAGGCACTTGCCATTTCAAGAATGAGCATGGCCGTGATGGCAGAAAAAGATGATACAGGCAAAATCATGTTCATGCGCTTAGCATTAGGATCAAGCACCCCAACGCCCCGCAGAATGGAAGATGTGGAGGCATTTCTTTTGGGAAAACGACCTGACAGGTCATTGTTATGGGAGGCGGGCCGGATACTGGCCGAAAAGATGGTTGAGATAAGCGGACGGAGACCTTCTACGGTTTATAAAGAAAAAGCGGCCCAGGGGCTTTTCATGCGAATGCTTTATCGGTTGGTCTGACCCTACTTGAGCCAAGATGTTTAAAAAAATCCCCTCTATCTCCCCTTTACAAAAGGGGAGGACTTACACTTCCCCCTTTAATAAAGGGGGATCGAGGGGAATTTTATTCGATCAATGTGGAAAGACATCCGCTTATTTATAGAGCGCATAAGAATGAGTTATGAAAGATACTTATAAAACAATCGGAAAAAATATCCTTCGAATCGGTGCTGTTGAAAGGCTAAAAGGGGAACCCATTTTCAGTGCTGACATGGAACTCGAACACCCATTAAGGCTCAATGTTTTGCGCAGCACCCGAGCCCATGCCAGGATTGTGAAAATTGATATTGAAGGCGCGCTTAAGGTCAAAGGCGTTGTAAGGGTTTTTACTGCCAGCGATGTTCCAGGCAGTAATCTGACGGGAATTATCAATAAAGACAGACCCCTCCTGGTATCCGACAAGGTGCGTTTTGTTGGAGACGCAATTGCGCTTATTGCAGCAGAAAACGAACAAGCAGCCGAAAAAGGCGTGAATGCAATCAATGTAGTCTATGAAGACCTCCCTGCTGTTTTTGATCCGGAAGAGGCCTTGAAAGATAGCGCTCCAAAGATCCATGAAAAGGGTAATCTCCTTTTCACACGAAAAGTAAAAAAAGGGAATATAGATAAGGCCTTTGAGAATTGTCAGGCAGTGGTTGAAAAGACATATCAGACGTCCTGTCTTGAGCATACTTATCTGGAACCTGACGCGGGTGCCGGATATGTGGAGAGGGACGGCACCATTGTCATATTCGCCTCGACCCAGAATCCCCATTATGACCACAGTGAGGTTGTTTCAATTTTGGGGGTTGAAGATGAAAAAGTGCGTATTATCCAGGCCGCCACAGGCGGTGGATTTGGATCAAAACTGGACCTTAACGTGCAGGG
>JAKLQB010000136.1 GCA_022013615.1 Desulfobacterales bacterium
GGCTCCAAGGTGCTCTGATCCTTGAAAATTCAAGAGATCTAGTCAAACCAGTTTGCCAAATTCGGACATCATGGACAGGGTTTTCCACCTGTAAGGCCGAAATGCGAATGTCTAAAAACGTAATTGTTCAGCCCGGTTATTTTAAATTTTTAAAACCGGCTTTGATCGGAATGGAGGAGTTTTGCCAAAAAAAAGTTAATCTTTTCTCTTGACTTTTTCCTGGTGCTCTTATTGAACAAGGAGAGGGTTATTTTGTCGAATTTAAAGAACAGATTGGGGTAAGTCTCGATAAAGAAATGGTTGCTTTTGCGAACGCCTCTGGGGGAAAGATTGTCATAGGCGTGGCGGATAGTGATAAAATTGTCGGGTGCACAACCGACAACACGGTGCGTTCTAAAGTTCAGGATATTGCCACTAACTGTGATCCCCGGATTTTGATACATATCGAAACAGTGCGGCACGAAGGCGTAAAACTGCTTGTTGTTTCAGTAGAGGAAAGTCTTGATAAGCCTGTGCGTTGCTCAAAGGGTTTCTTTCTAAGAGAGGGTCCTAATTCTCAAAAGTTGACAAGAAATGAAATATTAGCGCTTGCTGCGGGCGCTGGGAAATTTAAGTTTGATATGCAACCATGCATAAGTTTCAATTATCCTGAGGAATTTGAAGACACAAAATGGCGCCATTTTTTAGATAAAACAGGAATTACTTCTCCTGAAAACAGTGAGGATTTACTGACAAATTTAGGTTTTGCGGAAGATAAAGCAGGATTTCGGATTACAAATGCCGGAGCACTTTTTTTCGGCGGGGATATTGAATCTCATATTCGTCACAACTTTATTACCTGTGTGCTTTTTAAAGGTACTACCAAAACGAAGATACTTGATAGGAAGGACTTCAAGTCTGATCTTTTTTCTAACTATAACGATGCGTTTCGATTTCTGCAGCAGCATCTCAGATTTGAATACATCATAAAAGATGGCGGCCCGCGAAAAGAGATTTCGGAAATTCCCCTTGAAGTTTTACGAGAGGGGCTTGTTAATGCAATTGTCCATCGAGATTATTATGAGGAAGGCGCTGGCATCCTTGTTGAAATCTATGACAACCGGGTGGAAATAATCAATCCAGGCCGCCTTCTTTTTGACAAAAGTAAGTTTGGAAAGTTGAGTGTGGCGCGAAATCCTATAATATTTGATGCCTTTTATCGACTTGGTATTACTGAAAAAATCGGCTCCGGTATCGCCAGGATGCGCGAAGCTATGGCCGAAAGGGGTATTGAAATTACGTTCGATACAGAGGACTTTTTTATTGCAACCTTAACAAGGCCGGAAACCATACAAAAAGAAGTCACCGACCAAGTCACCGATCAAGTTACCGATCAAGTCACCGACCAAGTCACCGACCAAGTAAAAAAATTGCTGAGAGCCTTGAAAACAGGGGAGAAGAGTGGCAAAGAACTGATCAAGGAATTGAAACTGAAACACAAGCCGACATTCAGAATGAATTATCTCAAACCTGCAATCGAAGCTGGCTTGATTGAACTGACCATCCCCGAAAAGCCAAAAAGTCGTTTTCAGAAATACCGGCCTACGAAAAAAGGACACGAGATATTGAGGATCAAGACTGAACAAATAGGGTGAAATGTTGAGCATTACAAGCAGGCATCTCCCGCGCAAACGTTGGCCAATACGGTCAATGTGTGGAGGACATGTGGGACGGATTAAAATTATCAACTTATTTTTTCTTCACACCGCGAAAGCTTAA